>CAYWLC010000025.1:0-27105 GCA_964458895.1 uncultured Luteolibacter sp.
GATCGTTTGCGACATCGGCCATACCATCGACCTCTACGCAGAGTTCACCGGCACCGGCGGCCAATACGAACGCTTCCCCGATCCCGTCTCGCACCGCATCACCCTGCCGGATCTCCACCGCCCGGAAATCCGCGACCGACTCCGCAAGGTATGGCTCGATCCCCATTCGTTAGATTCCTCCAAATTCGCCGCCAAAGTCACCCGCGACATTGCGGGTCGCCTCGCCGTCTTGGCGAATTCCCTCGAAGACGACGGCCACGACGCGCAAGTCATCGCCGGATTTCTGCAACGCAGCCTCTTCACCATGTTCGCCGAAGACATCGGCCTGCTCCCGGAAAACGGCTTTAAGACACTGCTAGAAAAAGTGAAGGACACCCCGCGCGGCTTCCCGGTGCTCGTCTCCGCCTTGTGGAAGGAAATGGCCACCGGCACCCAGTATTCCGCCCTCCTGTTCAAGGAAATCGCCCACTTCAACGGCGGGCTGTTTGAAAACACCAGCGCCCTACCGCTTTCCGCCGCGCAACTCGCCATGCTCACCGATGCCGCCGCCACCGATTGGAGCGCTGTCGAGCCGTCCATCTTCGGCACCCTCCTTACCCGTGCGCTCGATCCCCGCGAGCGCCACAAACTCGGAGCCGAATACACGCCACGCTCCTACGTCGAACGCCTCATTCGCCCCACCATCATCGGCCCGCTCCGCGACGAATGGGATGCCGTGCGCGTCGCCGCCGCCACCCTCCGCGAAGAAGCCGATCAAATCGAAATCCAAGCCGACCAACTCCAAGCCGAGGGTGATGCCCGACTCGCCGCCGGTGCCTCTGCCAAGGCCAAGGAAATCGGAGCCGAATCCACCCGCCTCCGCCGCGAGGCCGTGCGCAAGGATGCCGAAGCCCTCCAACAAGTCATCGCCTTCCACCGCCACCTCTGCAAGCTGCTCATCCTCGATCCCGCCTGCGGCACCGCGAATTTCCTCTATGTCACCATGGAACACATGAAGCGGCTGGAAGCCGAGGTGCTGGAACTCGTCACCGCCCTCGGCGGCAACGCGGGTATGGAAATGCACGGCTTCCGCGTCCGCCCCGAACAATTCATCGGTCTTGAAATCAACAAGCAAGCCGTCGCCATCGCCCAACTCGTCCTGTGGATCGGATATTTCCAGTGGCAACGCAAAACTACCGGCAAGGCCGATACCGGCGACCGCCCGCTCCTGCCCAAGGACCAAAGTATCTTCGAACAGGACGCCGTCCTCGCCTACGATGAACGCACTCCCCGCCGCGACCCGGAATCGGGCGAAATCCTCACCGTCTGGAACGGCCACACCACCAAGCTGAATCCGATCACCGGCAAAGAAGTGCCCGACGAAACGGCTCGCACCGTCCTTTTCGATTACTCCAACCCAAAACGCGCCGAATGGCCGGAAGCTGATTACATCGTAGGAAATCCACCTTTCATCGGTGGTTGGAAAATGCGGGATGCTCTCGGCTCTGGTTATGTGGAAGCACTCTGGAGTGTCTATGATCTTCCTGAGAAGGCGGACTTTGTGATGTACTGGTGGGCGAAGGCGGCAGAACTCACGGCAAATTCGAAGGTTAAGCGATTTGGACTTATCACAACAAACAGCATCTCCCAAGTATTCCAGAGAGGGGTCATCGAGAAGCACATGCCTAAGCTGTCACTTCAATATGTGATCCCAGACCATCCTTGGGTAGATTCTGCCGATGGTGCAGCCGTTAGGATTTCCATGACAGTCGCTGACGCCACGCAAGAAGCCGAAGAAGGAATACTCGCAAGAGTCGTTTATGAATCGAGCGGTTCAGACGGAGAATCAGATGTAGAGCTTGATTCTGCGCATGGTGTGATTGCCTCCAATTTGCGGATAGGCGCTGATCTAACGTCCGTGATCCAGCTTGGCTCCAATGACGGAATAATTTCGCCTGGCGTTCAGCTTTACGGTGCAGGATTCATTCTCAATCATAAACAATGCTCAGACCTTGCAAATACCACGGCCCCGGAAACGGCAGCCAAAGTCTTGAGGCCTTATATCAACGCCAGAGATTTGGTTCAGACCTCCCGCGAAGCTTGGGTCATTGATTTTTTTGGATTCAGCGAAGCGCAAGCTCTTGACGAGTTTCCTGCTGCCTTCCAGCACGTTCTCACTCATGTAAAACCGGAAAGGGATCAGAACCGCAGGCAGGCAATTCGAGATAACTGGTGGCGATTTGGGTGGGAAAGACCGAAGATGCGGGCTGCCGTAGATGGGTTGGATAGATTCATAGCGACGCCGGAAACGTCAAAGCATCGGCTTTTTGTGTTCCTCGAAAGTAGAATTCTGCCTGACAACAAACTAACCATCATCGCAAGCAGAAGCGCCACTTGCCTTGGAATACTCTCATCTTTTGTGCATGCATGCTGGGCGCTGTCATCAGGAGCCAGACTCGAAGATCGGCCGGTTTATGTAAAAAAAACCTGCTTCGATCCCTTCCCATTCCCTGCACTCGAAGAAGGCGCACTCAAGCAACGCATCCGCGACTTTGGAGAACGCCTCGACGCGCACCGCAAGCGCCAGCAAGAACAGCATCCCGTCCTCACCCTCACCGGCATTTACAACGTCCTCGAAAAACTCCGCTCCGGTGCAACCTTGAACGCCAAGGACAGAGAGATTCACGACAAAGGCTTGGTCTCGGTCATCAAACAGATTCACGACGATCTCGATGCCGCCGTGATAGAAGCCTATGGCTGGACCGACCTCGCAAGCGCCATTCCTCCCGCCGACATTCTCGCCCGTGGCGGTCCTGATGCCGCAGCGCTCGAACAGCAACTTCTCACCCGCCTGGTCGCCCTCAATCACGAACGGGCAGCGGAAGAAAAGCGCGGCCTGATCCGCTGGCTACGGCCCGACTACCAAGCTCCCGGCGCGGACACTGCCCAACAAGCCGAAATTGGCCTTGGGCAAGACGAGGCCATCCCGGACACCGCTGCCGCAGTCATTCTCGATTGGCCCACCGAACTGCCCGCCCAAGTCGTCGCCTTGCGCAAGCTCCTGCCCACCATCGGCCAAAACCCCGAAACCCTCGCCGCCTGCTTCGGCCGCAAAAACAGAAAGCGCACCGATCAAATCACCGGCATCCTCGCCACCCTCAAGGCACTCGGCCACATCGTTTGAAGCGATCCAAGCCACAGGGAATCCTCTCCCGATGCGCCGGTCACGTTCCGTCATGGCGTAAGATTGAAGTTGCGGCCCTGCCCTAGAAGAGTATGGTCCCGCGTGTGCCACGGAAGATCCGCGACCTCCTCAAAGACCTTCGCAAAGCGGGATTCGTCCTCGTTGACGGAGGCAAGGGGAGTCACCGGAAGTTCCATGGAAAAGGCGGAAAAGTCGTCATGATCGTTCCCGGACGAGAAGGCGACGACGCTCAGCCCTATGTCGAACGGCAGGTTCAGGAAAAAATCAAAGAATCACAGCAATGAAAATCACCCCGGAAATCCGCCGTCGCGCCGCCGCTTATCCCAAGTCCGTACGTTGGAGCGACGAAGATGGTATCTTTATCGGCAGCATCGAAGGGCTGTGTGGCGACTGCGACCACGGCAGCGACCCGGTTGTGGTTTTCCGCACCCTGAAACGCTTGGCCGAGGAAACCATCGTCCAATGGGACGCCGCAGGTTTGACCCTGCCAGATCCTCCGTCCCCAACTCCTACGGAAGTCGATCCCGCCAGCATCCGCAGCGCCATGGGCGTGAGCCAGACCAAGTTCGCCCAGCTTATCGGCGTGAGTGTCCGCACCCTGCACAAATGGGAGCAACACGCCAGCATCCCGAGCGGAGCCGCGAAGACGCTACTCAAAGTCGCCGCCTCGAATCCTCAAGCCGTCCGGCATGCGCTTCGAGCGTGATCCTCGCCCTACGAGAACCGCACACTTTTCGTCGTCGCGGAAGTCAAAGGAGCCGATTGCTGGCTCATCACCGGATCCCGCTACCATCCGCACGAAATTTCCCTGAACAGAGGGCGGCATGCGCGAGGATCCCGGGCATGAAATCGCTTGTTTTTGTCCTCTCGCTTGTGGCCTCCGCGATTTGCCTTGCTCAGGAGGAGGGTCCGCAGACATGGACGGATCTCAAGGGCCGGACGCTTACGGGAACGCTCGTCGCCAAGAATCGGAAAACCGTGGATATCAAGCTGTCCCCCGGCAAAAGCGTGACCTTCGACATTGCCAAACTCTCGAAGGACGACCAACGCTATGTCGAAGATGCCGTGGTCCATCCGACCCCCGAAGTCCAGGTGTCAAAGGTCAAGGCCGGGGAAAAGGCGCTGTATTCCATCGAGGTGACCGTCACCCAGATCTACAACCGCACCGTCACGATTGAAGTCGTCTGGATCGAAGAGGGTGAGGACAAACGCGATGCCGCCCATGGCCACCGGGAAACCCGCAGGACCACGGTGGATGGCACCTTCCATTTCGAGACGACCATGAAACGGAAATATCTGGGCTTCGAGGTGGTCCTCAGGAACGTGACTGGTGAGATTGTCGCCCGTCAGGCGAGTTCGAGAATGTATGAGCGCTTCGTGGACAATCCTAACAGATATGACGTTTCAATACAACTCGACGAGGTATCCCTCGTTCATTACCTCGCCTTTCACGCGGACCCAATAGATGCCGCGTTTTGCGGGTTCATCGGGTTCGAAGTTGATGCCGTGCATGCTGAGCGAGACATGGTTGACCTTGATCACGCGTCCGGCGATGGCGTCGGTGGCGGTGTAGGGTTTGTCCGGGCGTTTCGGGAGTTTGAAGATCTCGACCTTGATTTGGTCCGGCGATGCCGGTTGGCCCGCACCATAGAGCGACCATGCGTTGCCGTGCATGTAATCCAGCGGGAAATATCCCATGCCGGGATAGGACCACCTGCCGTTGAGGGATTTGCCACTGGTGTCCATGCACCACATGGCGGAATACTCCGCGCCTGCCGAACCGAAGCCGACCTTTCCCATGGGCGGGTTGAGGCACCACTCGCGGTGTCCGCGGACTTCGCGGTTGTTGTCGCCGGAGTCCTCGATGTAGCCCCTCACGCTGCCTTTGACGTCCCCCATGGTGGTTAGATTGCAGTGGTCAGTCGAATGGCCGAGTTCGTGAGAGAGTCCGCCGTTTTCCTTGCAAGCGGCCGCGGCATCCTCCGCCTCTTTCGAATATTCCGCATCCGCCGACACATCGGATGGCACGCCGCAGAGAAACCGATAGATATTGAGCTGTTGGACCGCCTCGTGGATCGGCTTGGGCAGGTCTTTGGGTTTCGGTCGTCTTTCGATGGCGTGGATTCCGGCGCGGATATCCTCTTTGGATTTCGGATAGAGTTTGGTGTTCGCCGGGACGTCCTCACCGGTGTCCGGGGTGGAGCCCGCGTCTATTTTGGCGGGGTTCTTCGGCACGGGATTGTCCTGAAGCATCTTGAGGAACTCGACGTCGGCCGCGCTCAGTTTGTTGAAATCGAGTTTCAACTTGACGCCGCTCTCCTTGATTTGAACCAGTGCCGAGTCCGAATTGACTTTCAGGATCTTCGCATCCAACACCCGCCCCTGCGTGTCAGTGAAGCGGTAGGTGTCAGCCGCAGCCATCGCCAACACGGGAACCCACCAGCCCAATAACAATAGCAACCTTCGCATGGGCCGGGCAATACATGGCGGACGGGGGCGAAGCAAGCGCGTTTCGCCGCGCCGTGCGGAATGCGTGTGAGCGGCTCTATATCGTAGCCTTGATGAGGTAGCCATGACGAGAGTGCCAGCTCAACACAAATCATTGATGCGGCCGCATCAATGATTTGTGTGTGACCGTGACGATTGGTGGATGGAAAACCATGATCCAGGTGGGGAAGTGCCGATTTTTCCCGATCAAATCGAGACGCCATGGATCTTAGCAAATCCGCCGAGTGTCAATTTATCCACAGATTATTGATGCGGCCGCACGGATAATCTGTGCGATTGCGCTGGAAGGCAGACCGACAAGAAAGCGAAAACCGAAATGATTCTCTATCACTGCATGTGGATGGCGGACATGATGATGCGTCCATCGTGGCGGAGCGTTGTCTTTATCATACTACTAGCAGAATCGCTTGCGTAACCGATGCTAGGCACGCTCGATTCAAGGATCATCTGTCCTTGCGGCTCACTTGGGGTTGGGTCCGGCGGTGTCAAGCGGTTGGTCCACCAATTCCGATTGTTTGAATAGATCCTCCACCGGGCTCCATGCCTTGAATGGTGTGCAAACCAGACGTCCCTGGCTGAGACAAACCACCACGGTATCAGGACTGTCGGCCTTGCGGTAGGTTGTGAACTTGAAGCCGTCCGGCTCGAGGGTGATCGTCCGTTCAAATCCCTTGATTTGATCATGCGATGGGAGGTAGTAACGCCCGCTTTTCAAGCTGCCCAGGACACTATCAATCGTCTGCCGGTTTGTGATGCGCACACCGGGGCCTTTTCCCGATGAATTCTGCACAAAGATCGCGGTGACTTCATCCGGCTGAAGACGATCGATCAGGGATTTTTCCTTATTGAAGGAGATCCATTGCCAAATCAAAAATCCGGCGATCAGCAGGATCAATACGGGTGTCAGTGTCTTCATCATGGTCGGCAATCGTCTATTGATCAAACTCCTGATTCACCTCGCGGCGGCAACCACGTGGTCCTTGGTCATGCCGAGTAGCCGCATGACGGTGTCGCCGGGGGCGCTGATGCCGAAGCGGTCGATGCCGAGGACCTTGCCCTGCGTGCCGACATATTTCCACCAGAGGCCGGTGACGCCGGCTTCGATGGCGATGCGTTTGGTGCAGGCCGCAGGCAGCACGCTTTCCTGATAGTCGGCGCTCTGGCGTTCGAAGAGTTCGAAACAGGGCATGGAAACCACACGTACGCCGGCACCGAGATCGGCGGCGGCGGCCATGGCATGCTGCAGTTCGGAACCGCTGGCCAACAGAATGGTGGTTAGGTCCGCGCTCTCCTTTTTTGCGATGTATGCGCCCTTGTGCGCGCCGTCGCGGCGGGTGGCCACGGACAATTCGTTCATGAGCGGCACGGTCTGGCGGGTGAGGATGAGGGCGGTGGGTCCATCGGTGCGGCGCATGGCGGCCACAAACGCGCCTGCGGTTTCCTCGGCATCGGCGGGACGGATCACGTCGAGGTTGGGGATCACCCGCAGGCCGCTAACCGTTTCCACCGGCTGGTGGGTGGGTCCGTCCTCGCCGACGCCCACGGAATCATGCGTGAAGATATAAGTGACGGGCAGACCTGCCAGAGCGGCGAGGCGGATCGAGCCGCGGAGGTAATCGGCGAAGACCAGGAAGGTCGCGCCGCTCGGGCGGAAGATGCCATCATAAGCGATGCCATTGCAGATCGCTCCCATGGCGTGCTCGCGGATGCCGAACCAGATGTTGCGGCCTAACACATTGGTTTTCGAGAAATCCCCGCCATCCTTCAGATAGTTCTTGGTGGAGCCGAAAAGGTCGGCGCTTCCTGTTAGAATCTGCGGCATGACCTTGGCCACCGCATTGAGGACCACACCGCCCGCGGCGCGGGTGGCATCCTTGTAATCCGCAGCGAAGGCAGGGATTTTCCCGCTGAGGTCGGTGGGCGCGGCTTTGGAGAGACCCTCGGTGAGTTCATCGGCCAGCGCGGGATTGGCGGCGGCCCAGGCATCATAGGTTTGCTGCCAGGCATTGAAAACATTCCGGGATGCGGCCGTTTTCGCGGCAAAAAACTCCTGGGTTTCCCGAGACACGTAAAACGATTCGTTGGCGGGGAGACCGAGGCCGGCACGCGCGGCATCGACGAATTTCGCGCCGCCTTCGCCGTGGCCTTTGGCGCTGCCCGCCACTTCGGGAATGCCTTTGGCGATGAGGGTTTTGGCGATGATGACTTTCGGGCGGCCGTTGTCGTCGGCCTTGGCCCTGGCGATGGCGGTGGCGATGGCTGTTAGATCGTGGCCGTCGATGGTGACGGCATCCCAGTTCTGCGAGATGAAATAGGCCTCGGCATGTTCGCTCTGGGTGAGCGTGGCCATGGCATCGAGCGTGACGTCGTTGGAATCATAGATCAGGATCAGGTTGTCGAGGCCGTTGTGGCCGGCGAAGGCGATGGCCTCCCGGGCGACGCCTTCCTGCAGGCAGCCGTCACCAAACAGAGTGAAGACATGAGCGTCGAAGATCGTGTGATCCGCGGTGTTGAAGCGCGCGGCGGCGCGTTTTGCGGAAAGCGCGTAACCCACGGCATTGCCGATTCCCTGGCCGAGTGGCCCGGTGGTGGCCTCCACGCCCGGCGTTTCACCGAACTCCGGATGGCCCGGCGTGATCGAATGCAACTTGCGGAAATTTCTCAGGTCTTCCCTGGAAACCGCATATCCGGAGAGGTGCAGCCAACTGTAGAGAAACATCGAGCCATGGCCGGCCGACAGGATGAAACGGTCGCGGTTAGGCCATTTCGGCGCATCCGGACAGTAGCGCATGGACTCCCCGAAGAGCACGGCTCCGATTTCGGCGCAACCTAACGGAAGGCCCAAATGGCCGGAATTGCAGGCATGGACGGCATCCATGGAGAGGCCACGGGCTTCGTTGGCGGCTTGGGCTAGCAAGGTGGTGTTCATAGGGAAAAATGATGGTTGCACCTGGTTTTGGCGGCGCGGCGAGGGCAGCGTAGGAATCTGCGGGCGGATGACAAGCCGCCATTCCAATGACGTGGATGCCGAGCAGGAAATGCGAATTGTCACAAAGTTGCAGACCGATTTCAGGAAATTTGCAGAAATCCCCGTTGCCAGCAGTCGATTGCAAGGCTATGCAATGACGCATGTCCAATACCGCTGTAGAATCCTCCGTCATCGCCAAAACGCTCGAACTCTGCGCCGAGATCGCCAATGATCCCGTCTATCTTGAGTTGCAGGGGCGCATCGAGCTCTTTTTAGACGACGATGCCGCCCGTCTCCAGTATCAAAGCGTCCATGAACGCGGTCAAGAACTGCATCAGAAACAACACGCGGGGCTTGAGTTGGGTGCCAGCGAGATCCGCGACTTTGAGGCGGCGCGGGATGCGCTCATGCAAAATGACGTCGCCCGGCAGTTTCTCGAAGCCCAGCACGAACTCGAACACATGCAGAAGGAAATCAGCAAATACATCGCCCTGACCTTCGAACTCGGCCATGTCCCGAGTCCGGAGGAAATCGCCGAAGCCTGTGGCAACGGGGGCGGTGGCTGCTGTGGCGGCGGAGGCGGCGGTTGCGGTTGCTCGCACTGATGTGTTAGGCGATCCTCTACCTCCATGTCTTCCCCCACCAAGAAATCCATCTCATCGCACCGGTGGATTCTCAAATATCTGATGCAGGAAAAGGCGGTGTTTTTCCCGTCCCTTGCGGCCTTGTTTTTCACGGCGATTCTTTCGTTAGGTCTACCCTATTTCCTTGGTAAACTGGTGGGCAATCCATCGGATGCGCTGCACCACCAGGTGGACGCGAAGGTCATCCTGGCAAAATCCAATGAGGTGGTGTTGCAACTGGTGGCGGTACTCACGTTGCAGGCCATCGTGGCGTTTTTCCGGGTGCAGGGATTCATCCGCTCGGGCGAATCCGCGCTCAACCGGCTGCGCCGCGACCTGTTCGACCATCTCGTGCGCCTGCCGATGGCCTTCTTCCAGGAACAGCGGGCGGGGGCCCTGAGCAACCGCGTTTCCGCGGACCTCGGGGTGGTGCGCGACACCCTGATCAACACCGTGCCCCAGGCTGTTAGACAGAGCGTGGTCTTGGTCGGCGGGCTGATCGTCATCTTCTTGGCCTCATGGAAACTCTCGCTCATCATGTTGTGCAGCGTGCCGGTGGTGGTGTTTGCCATCGCGTTTTTCGGCAGGAAAGTCCGAGGTCATTCGAAGGCGGCGCAGGATTCGCTGGCCGAGGCCGGCACGGTGATTGAGGAAACCGTGCAGGGCATCGCCGATGTGAAATCCTTCACCAACGAGCCGTTCGAACTGACGCGCTATTCCCGCGCGCTGGACAATTTCCTCGCGGTGACAAAACGCGGAGCCAAAAACCGCGCGGGCTTCCTGGCCTTCATCATCTTCGCGCTCTTCGGCACGGTGTCCTTTGTCGTTTGGTATGGCGCGCGCATGTACACCTATCAGCAGATCACCTGGACCAACTTCGCGTGGTTCATCCTGTTCTCGATCTTCGTCGGCGCCTCGTTGGGCTCGTTCCCCGAAATCATCTCACAACTCCAGCAAACCGCCGGTGCCACCGAACGCCTGCGCGAGTTGTTAGACCACGTGCCGGAACGCACCGATGGCGACGGCACGGCGGTCCTCGGTGGTGCCCTGGCATTCCGCGATCTGTCATTCCGTTATCCCTCGCGCCCGGATGTGCGGGTGCTGCACGATCTAACATTCTCGGCCGAGCCCGGGCAGCGCGTGGCGCTGGTCGGCCCGTCCGGTGCGGGGAAATCCACGACCTTCTCGCTGATACTGGGTTTCAACGATGCGGAGCATGGCGATGTGCTGTTTGACGGGCGTCCGGCTTCGTCACTCTCCCTGCAAGCCATCCGCTCGCAGATCTCCATCGTCCCGCAGGAGGTGCTCTTGTTCGGTGGCAGCATCCGCGAGAACATCGAATATGGAAAACCCGGCGCATCACCCGCCGAGGTCGAGTCCGCCGCCCGCCAGGCGAACGCCCTGGACTTCATCTCCGATCTTCCCGAGGGCCTCGAGACTCTCGTCGGCCCGCGCGGCACCAAACTCTCCGGCGGCCAGCGCCAGCGCATCGCCATTGCCCGCGCCATCCTCGCCGACCCGCGCATTCTTCTGTTAGACGAGGCCACCTCGGCCCTCGATGCCGAGAGCGAGCGCCTCGTCAATGAAGCGCTCGAGCGCCTCATGAAGGGGCGCACCAGCCTGGTCATCGCCCACCGTCTATCCACAGTGCGCCACGCCGACCGCATTCTCGTGTTCAACCACGGACGCATTGTCGAGAGCGGCACGCATGACGATCTGATCGCCAAGGACGGCATCTACCGACTGCTGGTCGAAACGCAGTTGGTTTAGGAGGCTGTCTGAAAAATGATTCAAGTGGCAGTGCTGCGGCTCCTCGGTGGCACGAAACCTTGCGCAGGATGCGTGCGCTCCCCATTTTTCAGACAGGCTCTAAGGTTTTCCCTGGATGAATTCCAGGAGATCCGCGCGGGTATTGGCGAGGTCGGGAGGATTCAGATAGAACATGTGGCCGCTTTCGTAACGGGTGGTGGTGATGTTCCGGCGGGCGCTTGCGGGCAGGTCCGGCAGGTGGCGGATCGAGTAGGCCACACTCTCCGGCGGCGCCGCGAGGTCGGTGCGCCCGCCCATGACCAGGACGCGCAGGCGCGGGTTGTCGCGCATGGCGGAAGCCAGGCGCTCGCCCAGATTCACAACCTCGTTGTTGGCATTCCACCGCCATGGGTAGACCTTGCCTGTTAGAATCTCATACGGTTGGTCCTCCTTATAGCCCAGCCCGCGGCCTAGGTAATCCATCATCGCGCTGGAAACCGCGCCGTAGGCTAGTGCGTAGGATGGATCGTAATCGGCAACCGGCGAGGCCATTTCCGTGGCATCCCATGCGACGCGCCCGTCGAAGCGTCCGATTACCTTGCCCTCGGCGCGTAGGAGTTCCGCGCGGAAGACCGACGCTTCGACGCGCAGGTCGTGTTTCAACCAGGTTTGGACGGAGATGCCGGTTAGGCGCGCGAGTTTGTCAGCGATGGACTTACGGGTTTCAGGATCTAACGAATTTCCCTTGAGCAGGGCCGCCGCGTACTCCCCGAAGGCGAAATCCGTGCATTCCCGGATCAGTTCATCGCGCTCGCCGGTGATTTTCTTGTGATAGTGCGCGACGCCGGTGAATGCGGGCAGGAAGACCAGATAGGATAGGTCATTGCCGGGCGAAGTCTGGAGGGTTGCGAAATCCAGCAACGATGACATCAGCACCACGCCGTTGAGGTTCATGCCGTAGCGGGACTGAAGATGTTCCGACAGCCCCGCCACGCGGATGCCGCCGTAGGACTCACCTAACAGAAACTTCGGTGATGCCCAGCGGTCGTGCTCGCCGATCCAGCGGCGGATGAAGTCGCCTAACGAACTGATATCCTCGTCCACGCCGTGGAAATCGCCCGGTTTGGCATCGTTTTCCGCCCGGCTGTAACCGGTGGAAACAGGGTCCACAAACACCAGATCACAGGCATCCAGGATGCTCAGCGGGTTGTCCTGCACGCTCAGCGGGGGCTCGGGTGCCACCGTGCCATCGCCCGGGAGCTTGACGATTTTGGGGCTGAGCACGCCGATGTGCAACCAGACCGCCGACGACCCGGGGCCCCCGTTGAAGGCAAACAGGACGGGCCGTTTGGAGGAATCCTGCACATCACTGCGTTCATAAGTGACGTGGAAGATCGAGGCCTTGACCTTGCCATCATCCTGTTTGATCTGGATTTTCCCGGTGGTCACCTTGTAGGGAACGGCCTTGCCGTCGATATCCACCGAGGCATTCCGCACGATGGGTTCGGGTATTTTCGCGGGCGGGGGTGTTTCCTTTGCCGTTGTTTCCTTTGCCTGGGCTTCGGCACCCTTTTCAGGCTTGGGGGCGGCGGGAAGGGCCGGGGTCAGATTGAGCAGAAAGATGAGCACAAGTGCGGATCGCATGGCCGCAGAATACCGCTAAATCCCGCTTTGTCGATGCCTACTCAAGGAGTGGTGTCATCTTTCGAAAGTGATCGACGTGGCAACAGGATTCTTTGAAGTCGGTGGCCTGCTTACTCTCGATGGCGTGTGGCAGACGGTCCCCCAGATTCGCATACTAATGGGTGACGAAGTGTCCAAACGGCAGATGGACTGACGGACATCCCCGCTTTGATTGCACTCATGCTGATGTTTGCTCCTTGGTTGCGCTCGGAAACGAGCTTGGTGAGTTGGGATGGGACGTGGATAGGACGTCTCGTCCCATCACTGCCCGCCCCACCATTGGTGCCCTTATCATTTTGAATGTCGGGTATTGACATTGACCCGCGAAATTTTGACGCCATCTTTGGGGTGTTGCAACGCATGGCCCGCGACAACTACCCCTGGCAGGGCATTCGTCACGCCATCTGAAGTGATATCATGAAGCTGCTCCTCGTCGAAGACAATCCGAATGATGCTCGCCTGCTGGGCGCTACGCTGAAACGCACTCTGCCCGGCGAGTTTGAGCTTGCTCACGTAGGGGGCTTGGAGGCGGCCTTGGAGCGCTTGTGCCAGGATCCATTCGATCTGGTGTTTCTCGATCTGGGATTGCCGGATTCCCAAGGCATGGAGTCCCTCACACGCATCCAGCTCACCTTTCCCGCCCTGCCCATCATTGTACTCACCGGCTTGGACGATCCCACGGTGGCGCTTGCCGCCGTGCGCGCCGGGGCCCAGGACTACCTCATCAAGGGGCACATCGATGCCGATCTGCTCACCCGCACGATCCGACATGCCGTCGAACGCAAGCGGGCTGCCGAGGAACTACGCCTGCTCAACGCCGAGTTGGAACGGCGTGTGGAGGAACGCACGGCCGAACTGCGCGCCAGCGAGGAACGCCTGCGGCTTGCTCAGATGGCCGCCAAAGCAGGATCGTGGGAATGGGACTTGCGAACCCATGCGAGCATCTGGTCCGAAGAACTCTGGCACGTTCATGGCATCCAACCGCACAGTCGCCAACCCTCCTTCCGCACCTGGCTCCGGACGATTCATCCTGCGGACCGCAACAAGACGGCACACGCCTTGCAGGCGGCCGTCGCTGCTGGCGACGAACTCAACATCGAATGGAGGGTCCGCGTCCCCGACGGCACCGAACGCTGGTTGATGGCGCGCGGAAAACCTCAACACAATGCCAAGGGCCACGTCATCCGCTACGTCGGCATCGTGCTGGATTTCACCGAGCGCAAGGCGGCTGAGGAGGCCGTCCGCATCCTCAATCAGAATCTCGAAGCGCGCGTGCTCGAACGCACCGCCGAGTTGAAACAAACCATCGCCGAGCGCGAAACCGAAATTGTCCGCCGTCACCAACTGGAACGTGAAATCCTTGAAATCAGCGAGGGCGAACAATCCCGCATCGGTCAGGATTTGCATGATGGCATCGGTCAGGAATTGGCCGGCATCGCGATGCTCAGCGACGTGCTCGCCCGCAAACTCCAAACCGAGGCCAACCCGCTGGCTCCGGCCGCTGAAAAAGTCGCCATCTACGTCCGCGCCGCCATTGATTCCGCGCGCCGGCTGGCGAGGGGTCTCTATCCGATAGAACTGCATCGATACGGCCTGTTGCCCGCGCTCAAGGATCTGGCGGATCAAACCACACAGAGGACCGGCATAAGATGCGAGGTAATCCAATGTGGTGACACGCCGCAACTGGCCCAATCCGCAGAGATCCACATCTATCGGATCGTGCAGGAATGCATCAACAACGCCGTCAAACACGCCAACCCGCAACATATCACCATCGAATCCCTGGCCGGTGACGCCATGCACACCTTCATTGTCACCGATGATGGCATCGGATTTGACGTGTCCTCGGTCTCCACCTCCGGCATGGGGCTTCATCTGATGGATTACCGCGCGCGGGTGATCGGCGCAAGGATCATCATGGATCAAACTGATTTGGGAGGAACCCGGATCACCTGCCGCATCATGGGTCCCAATCCGTGCGCGTTCTAACATATCCTGTCACACTACCTGTGAAAATCTGACCACCCGCTACGACCGGATCATTGTGGCCGCCATCCGGAAACCCCACAGCCCGTTTGGCACGATTGATGACTGGTCTCCAATCGGCTACTCTTCCAAGAGCGTTTCCGCCGAGATATGCAGCACGACCTGGTCGCCAATATAGGCCCTGCCATCCAGCACCGCCTTGCGAATTCGCGGCACCAATTCAACAATTCTAACCTCGATACGGACCACATCCCCGGGGCGCGCCGGTGCCTTGAAGCGCACGTTCAGCGACCGCGCCACAGAACCCGGCCCGGGCAACTGGGTCGCCAATAACGCCGAAAAGAATCCCACCAGCAACACGCCGTGGGCGATGATGCCGCCAAAGCGCGGTTCGGCATAGGCCGGGTCGGTGTGCAAGGGGTTATGGTCTCCGGTGACGTTGGCAAAACCGGCAACCATTTCCGGGGTGATGTGAATAGTCTGACTGGCGGTTTGACCAAGGGCGAGTTCTGAGAATTTCATGGATGGAATGGATTTCTAGGCGGGAAAATCAGGATGAATTTGACAATCTATCAGACCTTGGGGGGCCGCCCGCCGAGCTTCCACAACCAGACGCTCAGGAAGAGCAACAGCACAAAGGCGATGGCGCTTGGCCACAGTGGCATGACATGGCCATCGACCAATATCACAGGACGGACCACCAAGCGGCCCAATTGCGCCAAGGACATCAGCCCGATGACGCTGCCTGCCACGCGCAATCCCAAAATTTGCTGCCTCATCGGGATGAATGCTCATCGCGTGAGCTGCGCTTGTCAAGCATCAGCCCGGCGTCTCTGCCAATTTGTGGATTGCTTTCGGTAGACGGAGCGGGTAATGACCCGGGGTATGCACCGCAAGCGCAACATCGAGATCATCCGACATGATGAAACAAGATCAACCGCAGGTCGTTAAATCCTCAGCCGAATCGGGCGCTCGGGAACAACCGCCCGCCGATCTCTCGACCGATGATATACAGCAAACGCTTCACGAGTTGCGTGTGCGTCAAATTGAGTTTGAAATGCTGACTGCCAACAGCGCCATCCTCCGCTGGCGCCGTGACGGCACCATCACCTGCGTCAATGAGTATGCCCTGCGGTTTTTTGACTATCGCGCGGACGAGTTGTTAGGAAAGCATGTGGACATCCTGCTGCCGCAGCCGGTATTCGACAGCGATGACAGCGTCGGCAATTTGGGTAGATTGGAAAAATCCACCCACGAGAATGTCCTCCGTGATGGAACCCGCGTCTGGATGACCTGGATCCACACGCCAATCAGGGACGAGCAGGGGCGGATTACGGAGATTCTTGCGGTCGGCAGTGATGACACCGCGCGGATCCAGGCGGAAACGGAATTGCGGGCTAACCGGGAACGCCTCGACTTGGCATTGATGTCGTCGAAAATGGCCACGTTCGACTGGGATATTGTGGCCGACCGCCGTATCTGGAGCGATGGGGTGCATCTCTTGATTGGAACCCGACCGGATACCTTCACCGGAGCCGCCGATGGCTTTTTCCAAGCGGTCCATCCGGACGACAGGGATTCGGTCCGACTGGCCCTAATCCGGGCGGTGGAATCCGATGGCAATGACTATGAACATGAATTCCGCGTGGTTTGGCCGGATGGCAGCATTCACCACATCCATTCGCGGGGGCGAATCCAACGCGACTCCGCCCAACATGCTGTCAGATTGATAGGAATCAGCTGGGACATCACCGCGCGCAAACAGGCGGAGGACATGCGGCGGCTGCAGGCCGTGGCCATGAAATCGGCCGCCAACGCCATTGTCATCGTCGGGTGCGACGGCAACATCCAGTGGGTCAACGACGCCTTCATGCGCCTGACCGGCTACGAAACCGCCGAGGTCATCGGACGCAACATCCGGATGCTCGCTTCCGGCAGACACCCCGCGGAGTTCTACGCAGGTTTGTGGAACACGGTTGTAGCAGGCCACGTGTGGTCCGGTGAAATGGTCAACCGACGCAAGGACGGGATGCTCTACATGGAGGAGATGACCATCACCCCCGTCACCAGTGCCACCGGGGAGATCACCCACTTTGTCGCCATCAAACAGGACGTGACCGAACGCAAGGCGGCCGAGGAGGCGCTGCGCCAGAGTGAGAAAATCGCCCGCAGCCAGTGGGCCGAAGCCGAGGCCACTCTCGAAGCCCTTCCCGCCAACATCGCCCTCTTGGATGACCGCGGCACGATCATCCGCGTGAACCGGGCATGGATTGCCTTCGCCCGCGAGAACGGCGGACTCGACCGATCATCGGCTGTGGGTGGCAACTATCTAACAGTCTGCGACCGGGCCACCGGGGCGGAAGCTGGCGATGCCGAATGTTTTTCCACCGGAATCCGCAAAGTGATCGAAGGCACCTGCGGTGCATTTTCCATGGAGTATTCCTGCCATTCGCCGGAGCAGCAGCGGTGGTTCATGGGCTATGTGAGCGCAGCGCGTGGCGACAGCAACGCCCGGGTGGTGGTCGCCCACGTCGATATCACCGCGCAAAAGGTCATCGAGGAACAGATCCGCGCCCTCAATCAGAATCTGGAACACCGGGTGCTCGACCGCACCGCCGAGTTGCAGAATGCGGTTAGAGCGCTCGAATCCGAGATCACCTTGCGCCAGCGGCTTGAACGCGAGATCCTTGAAATCAGCGAGCGCGAGCAATCGCGGCTCGGCCAGGACCTGCACGACGGCCTTGGCCAGGAACTGGCCGGCACCGCCATGCTCGGTGACGTGCTTGCCAGAAAACTCCAGTCGGAATCCCATCCCTTGGCCGCCGCCGCCGCCAAGGTGGCCGATTACATCCGATCCATCATCGACTCCACGCGCCGCTTGGCCAAAGGTCTCTATCCGGTGGATCTCAACCGCTACGGATTGCTGGTCGCGCTTAAGGATCTGGCGGATCAAACCAGCCAGCGGACCGGAATTTCCTGCGAACTGCGCCAGAGCGGGGAGGGGCCGCAACTGGCGAATTCCACTGAAATCCATATCTATCGGATCGTGCAGGAATGCGTCGGCAATGCCGTCAAACATGGCAGGCCCAGGCACATCATCATCGAAGCTCTGGCGGTCGGGGACTCGCACACCTTCACCGTCACCAATGACGGGGTGGGGTATGAACAACCCGCGGCCAACCGTATCGGCATGGGACTCCATCTCATGGAATACCGGGCCCGGGTGATCGGCGCCAGATTCACGATCGAACAACCCGAGCATGGGGGCTGCCGTGTCGTTCTTCGTCTATCAGACAAGCAGGGGCAGGAGGAAAACTAGGGAAATCACCTATGTGACTTGGTCTGACTCCGCAGTGTCGATTCTCCGATTCATCCAATAGTCATGGGACTCCCGGGGCGCTAGTGTGCCCACGATGAACCCATCCCCCATTGCGATGAATCCATCCCCATCCCCCACGGCCCCCCCCCATTTCAAGGTTGACCATTGCATCGTTCGTGGCGTCCCCCCGCGCCCAACGAGCGGGCGGTTCACCATGGATTTCCGGCTGGTCCTCGAAGTCAGTCGGCTCCGTCCCCGCCAACGCATGGTCGCCCTCACGCTGCTCAAACGCATGGCTGCGGGAACCTTTCCGCCCGCACCCGGGAGGCCTTACGCGTGATCACGGTGTCACCCGGATGATGCCTGCCGAAGGTCAATAATAAAACGGGGTTTCACGTAGTGCGATCCCTTATGAAATCCCTCCGGATATCCCCCTGCGCAACGTCCGTAAAAGCCACTTTCGGAGACTCTCAAGAAGGGCTACGTTGGCACCGTGAAAGTCCCTGATCCCTTCAATCTAACCACTTTCCCCCCAGCCGTCGATTTGACCACCTGCGGACGGCGTTTGGGCCGTATGGCGCAAGCCTGCGGTGCGGCGACCAGACGCGTACGCAGGGTGGCAAGGCGGTGCGGTAGGCAGCCATGAAGATCCCCCCCCGTCTCCATGGCTGCCATATCCGCTGTTTCATCAGAGTCCAGATTCCGAAACTCTAACATTCAACACAAACCATGACCATCGCGCCAGACACCGTCAATTGCATGTCACTCTACTTCCATGAAGGATCGTTTGAGAACGAATACCACGTTGCCATCGAACCCAAGACCTCCGGCTTCATCGTCACCTTCGCCTATTACCGGCACGGTGGAAATCTAACCGTGGGAACCAAGACCCCGGACCCGGTTTCACTTGAAACCGCCACCAGGATCTTTGAAAAGCTCGTCGCCTCGAAACTTGCCAAGGGTTACCAGTCGGGTTTCCCAGCAGGCCCTTGCAGCCCGGTCCCCAACGCGGAACGGGGTCGTTGGTCATTGGTAGGTGCGGCGTTGGCCGCCATGGCCATTCCATGCTTCTGAAGCTTGCGGGCGGAGCCGCGCGATGCCCGGATTTAACCTAGAACCCATGTGCCGCATGCGCTTGCTAAAACTTGGCTGGGAATTCCCGCCGATGATCAACGGTGGCCTTGGAGTGGCTTGTCTCGGCCTTTCCAGAGCCTTGTCAAAACACGTGGATCTGCGGGTGGTGGTGCCCTGTGCCGATGCGCGGGCGCGTCACGAGGGATTCTCTCTCACAGGAATGAACAACCTGTCACTTGAGGAACTGGTCCATGCGGAGAAACGTTACCGTTACGAGAGTTTCGCGCAGGTGGAGAAGGTCCCTGTCTATCTCGATCCTTATCGTGTTGAAAGCATCACCCCCGGGGAGCTCCGCGGACTGCCTTTCGATGAGGAGGTTTTTTCCCGTACCACGCGCGAGCAACTCGCCCAATTCGAGAGTGGGGAACTCTACGGCGGTGACCTCGGCGGCAAGGTCATCGAATACTCGAAAGTGGCGGCAAAACTCGCGCTCAACCAGGAGTTTGACATCGTCCATGCCCATGACTGGATGACCTTCCTCGCGGGTGTGGAGGTCAAGCGCGCCACAGGGCGGCCGCTGGTCGTGCACGTCCACGCGTTGCAATACGACCGCGCCGGGCCGGCTGCGCGCGGCTGGATCTATGACATTGAGAAATATGGCATGGAACAGGCCGACCGCGTGATACCTGTTAGCCGATACACCGGGCAGGTGGTGGCAGGTCATTACGGAATCAACCCCGCGAAAATCCGCCCGGTGCATAACGGCGCGGATCCCGTGAGGGCTTACACCACCCGCAAGAAGTTTCCCGAGAAACTCGTGTTGTTCATCGGCAGGCTCACCGCCCAGAAAGGCGCGGAGTTTTTCCTGGAAATCGCCACTAAAGTGCTGGCCCGTAATCCGTCCGTCCGTTTTGTGATGGCGGGAACCGGGGAAAAACTCAGGCCGCTCATCGAGACCGGTGCCTATCGCGGGCTCGGCGGGCGTTTCCATTTCACCGGGTTTCTCAACAAGGACAAGCTCAAGCTCCTGCTGTCGATGACCGACGTCTATTGCATGCCGTCGGTATCCGAACCGTTCGGCCTCTCGGCGCTGGAGGCCGCGCAGTTCGGCATCCCCGCCGTCATCTCAAAACAGTCAGGCGTGGCCGAGGTGCTCAAGGGCGCGCTCCAGGCCAACTACTGGGACACGGACCTGATGGTGGACCACATCATCCGTCTGCTCACCGACGCGCGCCTGCGGGCGCGGGTGGCGGCGCGGATGAAAGCGGATGTCGCGTCGTCCACCTGGGATGGTGCTGCGGAAAGCGTGATGAACGTCTATCGGGAACTCGTATGACGGACATCCCCGTGAGGTCGGTCTGTTTGTGTTTTCAGGTTCATCAACCGCAGCGGTTGATTCCCTTTGACTTCTTCCACATTGGCGGGCACACGCGCTATGAGGATGAGAAACTGAACCGACGGATCCTTTCGAAGGTCGCGGATCGATGCTACCTGCCGGTGAACCGGATGTTCAGCCGGATCATTCCCGCGCTGCAAGGCCGCTTCCGCATGGCGCTTTCCATCAGCGGAACCGTGCTGGACCAGATGCGCCGCCGTCGCCCGGACGTGCTGGATTCGTTCCGCGACCTGGTCGCCAGCGGTGGGGTCGAGTTGTTAGCCGAAACTCGTTATCACTCGCTGGCGATGCTCTGCTCTAAAAGGGAATTCGAGCGCCAGGTGGACCTGCATCTGGAGTTGCTGGAGGAGGTGTTCCACGTGCGCCCGCGAGTGTTCCGCAACACGGAGTTGATCTATAACAACGCGCTCGCGGCACAGGTGGAGGCGCTGGGATTTGATGGCATTCTCGCCGAAGGCGTGCCTTGGGTGCTCAATGGCAAATCCCCCAACCGCCTTTACCGCGCGCCCAACGTGAACATCATGCGCACCCTGCTGCGCAATCCCGACTTGTCGGATGATCTGGGATTCCGGTTTTCGGACCAGTCATGGAGCGAGTATCCGCTGACCCCGCGGAAATTCACCCAATGGCTGACGGCATCGCCGGGGGATGTGATCAACCTGTTCATGGATTATGAGACGATCGGCGAGCACCAGTGGGAGGACACGGGCATCTTCTCATTCTGGGAACAACTGCCCGCATTGGTGCTTGATGCCGGATTGGCGTGGATCACGCCCTCCGAAGCGGTGGATTTCCTCAACCCGCGCGGCAGATATGATTGTCATTCATTCACCTCATGGGCGGACACCGAACGCGATCTATCAGCATGGACGGGCAATGTCATGCAACAAGAGGCCATTGCCAGGATTCAAGGGTTGGAGGCTGACGTGATGGATGTGGGTGATCCGTATCTAACCCATGTCTGGGCCGGTTTGCAGACGTCCGACCATTTCTACTGGATGTCCACCAAAGGCGGAACCGATGGCGGGGTGCATACGTATTTCTCACCCTATGGCAACCCCTACGATGCCTATATCCATTACATGAACGCCGTGGCCGATTTCCAACTGCGCCTGCAAAAGGCCAAGGCACGGAAACAACCCAACGCAGGACGTGGAAACAGGCATGCCGCAGCATGGGTGGGGTAGGCAGCCCATGGCCGGACATCCCCATTCCCTTGTCATTGACCGATCACGCCAACCTCGATCCAGCGGATGGCATGACGGGTCAGGGCATTGCCGTCCTCAAGGCCGAGTTTCTCGCGGATATGTGCGCGATGGACATCCACGGTGCGCGGACTGATGCCGAGCTGACAGGCAATGTCTTGGTTGCTCTTGCCATTGCCAATGAGTTCAAACACTTCCAGTTCGCGGTCTGTCAGGCGTTCGAGTGGAAAACTTTGCTTGCTGGGACTCCGGCCCGGCAGAAGGGCTTGGAGGAAATGACTGGTGACGGTGGGACTGGTGTAAACACCCCCATCCAACACACAATGAATCGCCTTGATGAGCCGCTCGGTAGGAGTGTTCTTGGTGACGTAGCCGCGCCCGCCGGCGCGTAGCACGCGCTCCGCGTAGAGCAATTCGTCGTGCAGTGATAAAACGAGAATGGGCAACTCGGGATGAGTGGCGGCCAGGTCCTTGATGAGTTCCAATCCGTTGCGTCCCGGCATGGTTAGATCAGTGATGACCAAGTCCGGCTTTTCCACCTCCACGAGCGACAGCGCATCCTGCACATTGCCCGCCATGCCACAAACGACAAGGCCCGGCTCGGACTCAATCACCTGCCTCAGCCCTTCGTTCAACAAGGGATGATCATCGACCAATAGGATCCGGCTGGTTTTCATGATGGCCATTCCTCTCATTTCCCATGGAATTATCAACCTAAAACTGCGCTGAGGCGGTATTGAGCCGCCCGCTCACATGGGTGGCTCGATCGGGGCCTTGGCCGCCTTCCAACCGCTGATGCCGGCTGTTAGGTGCTTGACGTTGGTATATCCGAGCGCCTGGGCCGCCTTGGCCGCTGCCGCGTAGGCATTGCAGGTGGGGCCGCCACAATAGGCCACGACCAGCGCCCCCTTGTCGGCGGGCAGCAGTTTGGCAAGGTGTTCCTTGTGGGCAGTGTAATTGATCGTCTCGGACAAGGTCCACCACACGATGTCGGATGCCGCCATGGCCGAACTCAAGGCCGAGTGCGCCCGCCTCGGCGTGCGCCCGGTGAACTATGGGGTCGTCGCCGCCAAGGATGCCGAAGAAGTCCGTGCCATCATGAGCTTCGCTGAAAAAATGGAACTCTATTCGGTGTGCACGGAATCCACCGAACAAATCGCCGCATGGGAGGCCTGTGCCAAGGAGTTCGATATGAAAGTCGCCTTCCACGAACACGGCGGCTCGATGGAGCGTCCGAGCTACAAGGTTTGGAACCCGCTCTACATCCTGGGCGTGGTGGAAAGCCGCGACCCCCGCGTGGGCGCATGCGCCGACCTCGGCCACTGGTGCACGTCCAACCTCAAACCCATCGATTGCCTGCGCATCCTAAACGGGCGCATCATCAGCGTCCACCTCAAGGACAAGGCATCTAACGGAGAAGCCCCTGTCGTCGTCGCCGGCAAGGGCGTGGTGGATGTCGGCGCCTCAATTTCAAGCTCACTTCAAAAATCAACAATCGGCAACAACAATCGGCAATCCGTTCGGATAATCCACAGTCTGCAAGACGGACTACACCCGCGGCTCAAACGGCGTCCTTGAGCAGTTTTTCCGCTTTGCGGATGGTGGCGGGCGTGAGCTTGCCGTCCACACGCTTGGAGCCGTCGATCAGGGCCTTGAGTTCCACCAGGGTCTTTTCCGCGGCGGCGAGGGCTTTCTTGCCGCTGCCGAACTTGCGGTCCGGGAAGTAACGCATGAACTTGCTTCCGGCGCGGCTGATGGACAAACGCCAGCCTTCAAAGGCGGAGTTCTCGTAGGTGAATCGGCTGAGGTTCTTTTTTGATTTCATAGGGTACTGGGGTCGGGGTTCGGGGCACACTAGCCGATGCGTGCTAGAAATCCAGTGTTTTTACTGATTCGTTTTCAGGAGGGGAGGTCTCCGGCCCCCACGCTTGTGTGGTCTGTCTCACAGACTGTGGTTTTTCCGAACTGATAGCTCACATGCGAGGTAGATGGGTTGAAGATTTTTCTCGCGCAAAGCAGCGGTGTTAAGACGCAAAGGGGGAGTGGATGATTGCAGTTTTTCCCGCCGCTTTTCTCGGCTGAGGAGGGGGGGGGGATGAAGAAATCATGATAAAGGACAGGCGAAATGAAGAAACTTAGCTCATTTATTCATATATCAGCGGTGGGTGCCATTTATCGTGTCGGGTTGCTGAATATCTAACTACCATGAATTTACAAACTTCCCGCTTGACTGGGGCTGCCGGGTGAAGAGAAAATGGCGCGGCTTGTAACCGCTTCATTCATTTGACACTGGTAATACCACTGATTCTGGTTCCCCTGCTTGCAGGACTGGGGATGTTGGGTCTGAGGATGGAAGGCCTCAGGAGGCTTGTGGTGACGGGGGTGACGCTTGGGGTGTGTGGGGGCACGGTGTGGCTGGCCACCCTGCGGGCACCCATGGATCTTGCAGCGCTACCCGTGGACGCGCATGGGATCAACATGGGGATCTTCTGTGTGGAGGTCGCGATGAGCCTGTATATCATCTACGTCGGGCTGCGCGCGAGACACGCGATGATTGTGGTGCTGACGCTGGCGCAGATGGGTTTGCTGGGATGGTTTGAATTCACGGCTGGCGCGCATCTTGAGGTGGCCCGGAACCTGTTTGTGGACAAGCTGTCGGTGATCATGGCCTTGATCAATGGTTTGGTGGGTGGCGGCATCTGCATCTATGCGTTGGGTTACATGCGTGAGTATCATGAGGTCGCGCATCGCGAGGTGCGGGACCGGCGGCCGTTGTTCTTCGCCTTGTTGTTGATCTTCATGGGCGCGATGTTTGGATTGATTTTTTCGAACAACCTGATGTGGCTGTTTTTGTTCTGGGAAATCACCACCTTGTGTTCGTTTCTGTTGATTGGTTACTCACAGACGGATGAGGCCTTGAGAAACGCGCGGCGGGCGCTGGTGATGAACCTCGCGGGAGGTCTGGCCTTCGCCTTGGCCATCGTCTGGTGTTTCCAAAAAATCCACAGCATCGAGTTGCAGGTGCTGCTGGCATCCAACAAGGCGGTGGTTCTTCTGCCAGCCGCTCTGCTATGTTTCGCGGGCATCACAAAATCCGCCCAGCTTCCATTCTCCGGCTGGTTGCTGGGGGCGATGGTGGCACCGACCCCGGTGTCCGCACTGCTGCATTCCAGCACCATGGTGAAGGCCGGCGTTTACCTGGTGCTGCGCATGGCCCCTCTGATCACCGAAACCAAGGTGGGAATGATGGTGGCCATGGTCGGGGGAATCACCTTTGTCGTCGGTTCATTGGCGGCGATCACCACCAGCGAAGCCAAACGCGTGCTGGCCTGGTCAACCATCGCCAACCTCGGCCTGATCGTGCTTTGCGGCGGCATCGGAACTTATGAGGCGATGTGGGCGGGTGTCCTGCTCATCATCTTCCACGCCGTGTCCAAGTGCCTGTTGTTCCTATGTGTGGGTGTGGTGGATCACAAGCTGCACAGCCGCAACATCGAGGACATGTCCGGCTTGATCCAGCGCATGCCCCGCGTCGCGGTGATGATGCTCATCGGCATGGCTGGCATGTTTCTCGCGCCTTTCGGCATGCTCATCAGCAAATGGGCGGTGCTCAAGGCGGTTGTCGATGCCGCCCCCTTGCTCTCGGTTTTCATCGTGTTCGGCAGTTCCGCAACCTTGTTCTTCTGGGTGAAGTGGATGGGAAAACTGTTAGAAACCACCGGCCCCGACGTGCCCCACACCAAGGAATTCGTGCCGAGCGAAGCCGTGGCGCTTTACTCGCTCGGGCTGGCGACCTTCCTGACCTGTCTGCTTTTCCCGCTCATATCCTCGCGGTTTGTCGAACCCTATGTGGTGGACGTTTACGGCAAGTCGGCCTCACTGAGCCCGGGCAACGTCACCATCATGATCATCATGATGGCGCTGGTCATGTTGTTTCCCATCGGCATCATCCGTCATGGCCGCGGGGCCAAGGTGGTGGACGCCTACCTCGGCGGTGCCAACGTCAACAGCAGCGTGCGCTTCCTCGGCTCGGCCAATGTCGTGGAGGAGGTGACCATGCACAATTATTATTTGCGCGGTTTGATGAGTGAAACATGGCTGTCCCGCTGGGGCGGGATAGGCGGCTCGGTGTTTCTGGCAGCAATGTTGTTAGCAGCCTGTTATTTATGAGTATCTGGATGCGAGTGCTGATTTATCTGGTCGCGGCTCCGGTCGTCGGTTGTCTGTTGTGCGGTTGGGACCGCCGGATCACGGCGCGCATGCAGGCGCGGCAGGGGCCGCCCATCCTGCAGCCGCTCCATGACGTGCTGAAACTGTGGCGCAAGGAGAACATCGTCGTCCGTCCGTCGCAGAATGTGTATATCGTGTTTTTCCTGGTGCTGGTGATTTTCACGGGTGCGCTGTTCTTCGCGGGTTCGGACCTGTTGCTCGTGATCTTCGCGCTGACCTTGGCGGCCATTTTCTTCGTGCTCGGTGCTTACAAGGCGAGTTCGCCCTACAGCTTCATCGGAGCGGAACGCGAGTTGATCCAGATCATGGCTTATGAACCGATGGTGCTGCTGACGGCCATCGGCATGTACATCGCCACCCGGAGTTTTGCCGTGGATGACATCGCCCGTCATCCCAAGCTGCTGGTGCTGGCGCTGCCCGGCGTTTTCCTGGGGTTCCTTTACATGCTTGAGATCAAGTTCCGCAAATCGCCGTTCGATCTGTCCAGCTCGCACCACGCCCATCAGGAACTGGTGCGCGGCATCACCACCGAGTTCTCCGGCCGCACGCTCGCGATGATTGAAATCGCCCATTGGTATGAAACTGTTTTTCTGTTAGGTTGGGTTTACCTCTTTTTCGCCTCCTCGCCGCTGCTGGGCGTGGCGGTCTCGCTGCTGGTTTTTGTCTTTATGATTTTGGTGGACAACGTGTTCGCCCGGCTCAAATGGCAGACCGCGATCCGGAGCGCATGGCTCGCCACCGCGGTGCTGGGCTTCGGAAACATCCTGGTTCTAACACTGATGAAATAGGAAATCCGCACCATGTCCGGTTTAAGCAAATCACCCTGGATCATCCATTATGACGCGTCGAGTTGCAATGGCTGCGACATCGAAGTGCTGGCATGCCTCACGCCGGTGTTTGACGTTGAGCGCCTCGGCGTGGTCAACACCGGCAACCCGAAGCATGCCGATATCTTCCTGGTCACTGGCGCGGTCAACGAGCAGAGCCAGAACGTCATCCGCAACCTCTACAACCAGATGCCCGAGCCGAAGGTGGTGGTGGCGGTGGGCATCTGCGCGGCCACCGGCGGCATCTTCCGCGAGTGCTATAACATCTCCGGCGGCGTGGACAGCATCATCCCGGTGGATGTCTATGTGCCGGGCTGCGCCGCCCGCCCGGAAGCCATCATCGACGGCGTCGT
>CAYWLC010000026.1:0-4237 GCA_964458895.1 uncultured Luteolibacter sp.
TCGCCGTCCACCCGGAAGGCATAATAGAAGGTTTCCTTTTCCACCTTGAAGTGGATATCGGAGGCGCGGGTTCTCACGGCATCGGCCATGATGGTGGCGATGAGCTTGGCCATCGGCTCCCTGTGATCCTTGGTCACATCAAAGTCATGGATGCCGTCGTCGAGATCCTCGACGTCGATGGCATCGAGTTCGGAGCGGCTGGGGCCGTTGTTGGTGGCCACCGATTCGATGGTGCGGTTGATTTCCGATGCGAGAGTGACGATCCTGACGATTTCCTTGCCGGGGAATCGTGGTGCGAGGTATTCCTCTGCCAGTGAACTCCACGGGTTGGCGATCGCAACGATGAGTTGGTCGGGGCCGGACATGCAGAGCGGGGCGAAAAAGCCGCGGGTCATCACTGTGGAATCGCAGGTGGCGTGCAGCGAGCCATCGCAGAATTCGGCGATTTTGGGAAAGAACGGCAGGCCGTTGATCTTGGCAACCGCAGCCATGAAGCCCACCCGCGTCACGCGGTTGGGAAGCTGGTCATGGGAGAGTTCGGCATAACTCGGATCGTGCTCGGCAAGCTCGTGCATGATCCGGTTGCTGATGAGTTCGTTGAAGGAGATACCGTCAAAGTCAATCATTCCAGTAAGTGTTAGATGTTATCGTTGATCAGCCGTGAGGACCCGCGATCTCATGCATTGACGACCTTGACCAAATCGGCGAAGCGAGCCTGGGCTGCGGACGCCGGGATTGCCGTGCCCGTGAAAAGCGGGCATTCTTGGGTTTGCCACATGGAACATCCAGCGGCGTCACGGCCAAGCGCATCCGCAGGTGCGAATACGGGCTTCGAGGGTATCAAATGTACACAACTATCGGGGGGAGACATGCAACTGAGGGGGGTGGGGGGAGGGGCCGGTTGCAGGCGATTGGCTCGCAGCCGGGAATCAAACTGATGCGGGAAAGATTCGGCGGTTAGTTAACGAATGCCTGCGGATTTGTCAAGTTGGACTTTTGCATGAAGGTGGATTTCCCCGTAAAATCAAGCATTTCAGCCAAACCCACTACGTCATTGCGTAGGGAATTTTGTAGGGGCTCACGTTTATTATTTGGCAATATAAATAATCGGCAGATCGGAAAATCAAACCCAAACGGCGCATCTATGGGCATGTCCGGAGGGAGGCGGTCCCTAGCGTTCTGCGACGAGGTCGTAGCCACGCCAGTCGCTGATGGTGATATCGGCAAATTCGCCAACTGGTAGATTTTCATCAACCATCACGGAGGCGTCGATTTCCGGGGCGTCCCACTGGGTTCGGGCGATGCCGGGTTGATCAACGAGCACGCGGACCTGTAGGCCGATGCGGGCCTGGTTGGTTTCGCCGGCGATGCGCTGGAGTTCGGTCATGGCGCGGGACCAGCGTTTTTTGCGGGTGGCGTGGTGGATGTGGCCGGGCATCTGATAGGCGCGGGTGCCCTCCTCCCGGGAGAATTGGAAGACACCGGCGCGCTCGAAACGGAACTCGCGGATGAATTCGAGCAACTCCTTGAAATCCTCCTCGGTCTCGCCGGGAAATCCGACGATGAAGGTGGTGCGGATGCCGAGGCCGGGGATGCCGGCGCGCATGCGGCGCAGCAGGTCGCGGATGTGGTCGCCGCGGGTCACGCGTTTCATGGCGGTGAGCATGCGGTCGGAGATGTGCTGCAGAGGGATGTCCACATACTTCGCCACCTTGTCGCATTCGGCGATGGTTAGAATCAATTCATCCGACCAATGCGCGGGGTGGGTGTAGAGCAGGCGCACCCAGAAATCGCCTTGGATGGTGTTGATCTGGCGCAGCAGGGTGCAGAGCGATTCGCCGCGGGAGGAATCCACAGGCGAGCCGGGTTTCGGGCGCGCGCCCTGCCAGTGGTCCATGCCGAAATAGGTGGTGTCCTGGGAGATCAGGTTGATTTCCCTCACCCCGGATTTCACCAGCGCCTCGACCTCGCGGAACACGGATTCCTGCGTGCGCGAGCGGTGCATGCCGCGGATCTGCGGGATGATGCAGAAGGTGCAGGTGTGGTTGCAACCCTCGGCGATCTTGACATAGGCGTAGTGGTCGGGCGTCAGGCGAAAACGTGGCGTGTTGTAGTCCGGCACGTATTTCGGCTTGAGCGTGACAAAATCCCGCGGGTCGTCGGTGGCGGAAGGACCCTCGGATTGAATCCTGGCGGCAGGACCGTCCTTTTCTAACAAGCCTTCGATGATGGGTGCGATGCGCGTGATCTGGTCGAGGCCGATGAAGGCGTCCACCTCGGGCATGATGCCGGGGAGGTCCGCGGCGAAGCGTTGCGACAGGCAGCCGGCGACGATGATCTTCTGGCGTTCGCGGTCCGGGTCCTCCCTGCGGGCATTGACCGCGCCGAACACTGCGTCGATGGACTCCCTTTTCGCCAGATCGATGAACGAGCAGGTGTTGATCACCAGCACATCGGCGAGTTCGGGATCGGGCGTGAGTGCCATGCCCGCTTGCGCGAGGTGGCCGATCATGACCTCCGAGTCGATCAGGTTTTTCGCGCAGCCAAGCGAGATGAGGCCGACAGTGATGGACATGGTTGGGTAAATGCTGAAATGCTGAAAAACTGAGATGCTGAAATACTTAGACGAAGCGGCTGATCAATTTCAGCTTTTCAGCGTCTCAGCATTTTAGCATTTACCTCAGAACGGCGGCGGCAGGATGAGTTCGTCGCCTGCTTTCGGTTGGACGGGGCCGAATCCAGCGATCGGGTTGGCAATGCCGCCTTCAGCAGTGACATCGGAAACCTTGAACTGGGCCAGGAGGCCGGTCTTGCGACGGATGGCAAGAATTGTGCCCACCTGGACTTGCTCAGGCATGACAATATCAAAGGTGATGAAGCCACCGAATTGCGCGTCTTCGACGTATTCCTTCACGCGCCCGATCAGGAGCGCATCGCTGATCATGCGGGCGCGGCGCAGTTCCTTGTCGCCTTTTTCAATATCGCGCTGGCTGAGCAGTCCTTCCTCATCCTGGGCCACCTTGGCATCGCGCTTGGCCTTCTCCTTTTCCTCTTCAAGCTTGTCGAGGGCGGCCTTGTTTTCATCCACCTTGGCTTTGACGGCCTCAAGCTCGGCGGCATTGGCCGCCGGACTCGGAGTGGACTTGAGTTGTTGGAGTTTTCTTTGCAGCTCCAGATTGTCCTGTTCCTTCCGGAGTTCCATCACCTGGGCCTTGAGCCGCTCGATTTCATCCGCCGGGGCGTTTTTCACTTTGTGGTTCATACCTTGCCAGGACACCGCAAGAGCGCCGAGAAGCAGCGCCACAGTGGCACCGAGAAGAAGTTTCATTGTGTCCATGCGCGGGAAATTGGCCGGGATCGCCCCGCTTGTCAACGCGGCGACGAATTTCACCGCTCGGGCCACGATATCTCCTGCGAATCATGACTTGCGGTGGTCGGTCGGATTGGTTAAGCCCTCCGGGCATGCGGAGGCTGTCCCGATGGGACATGCTGCGGCGGTGGAACATGGCGAAAGCGCATCAGCACCCCTCACGGAGAGTCTTCGGTAATCAACCCACCCTCATGAAAAAAACCGTCACGCTGTTCATCGCGGTCGTTTCCCTGTGGCCCTGTGCCATCCAGCCCGCACAGGGGATGATTCCCAACGACAAGTGCCTCGAGTGCCACGCCGACAAGGATCTAACCAAAGATCTGCCGGATGGAAAGACGGCATCCTTGTTCGTGGACGAGGCCAAGCTGAAGGCATCGGTGCATGGCAAGCGGCAATGTGCGGAGTGCCACAAGGATCTGGCGGAAACCCACCCGGATGATGCCAAGGCCGCCAAGCCGGTCGAGTGCGCCGCTTGTCACCAAAAACAATCGGACAGTTTCGGGGCGAGCGTCCATGGCATCGCACTGAAAAATGGCAATGATGCCGCGGCGACCTGCAAGGATTGCCACGGCACCCATGAGGTCTTCCCGCTGAATTCGGAAAAATCCACCGTTCATTTCTCCAAGGTGTTAGAAACGTGCGGTGCATGCCACACGCAGGAGGCGTCCGACGTCGCCGCCAGCGTGCATGGCCAGAGTCTGGCAAAGGGCGAACGTGACGCGGCGAGCTGCATCGCCTGCCACTCGGAACACAAGATTTCCGGACTCAAGGACCCCTCCGCCTCATACAAAACCTCCGTCACCTGCAGCAGGTGCCATGCCAGCGAACGCGTCAACAGCCGCTTCGCCATGCCTAACGACCGGGTCA
>CAYWLC010000026.1:4247-26924 GCA_964458895.1 uncultured Luteolibacter sp.
TTTCCTGCCAAATCAATGCCAAGTCTCTGTTTGTCAAAACATTTTTCGAAAGTTTCCACGGCCTTGCCACCCAGGGCGGGTCCACCCTGGCGGCCAACTGCGCGAGCTGCCACGGTTATCACAAGATCCTGCCGTCGAAAAACCCCGACTCCACCATCCATCCCGCCCATCTGATGGAAACCTGCGGGAAGTGCCACCCGGGCGCGACCCAGGGCTTCGTGGGTGGGAAAATCCATGCCGACGGCGAACTGGGCTCCGAAACCGGTGCGGTGGTCAACCGCTGGGTGAAAACCCTCTACATCGTGCTGATCGCCCTGACGGTGTTTCTGTTAGGCGCGCACAACGGCATCGCGTGGTGGCGCAAGGTGGCGGCCCGGCGCAAGGCCCAGGGTGAGATGGTGGTGCGGATGGACCGCAACCAGCGGGTCCAGCACTTTGTCCTGATGTCGAGTTTCATCATCCTTGCGGTCACGGGATTCGCCTTGAAGTTCCCCACGACCTGGTTCGCCCACCTGATGGGAAGCGAGGAAATCCGCCGCTGGACCCACCGGGTCGCCGGGTTGGTGTTGATCAGCGGTTGCATCTATCATGTCATCTATGCCTGCTTCACGGTGAAGGGCCGCAAGTTCCTGCGTGACATCCTGCCGCGCTGGCACGACGTGCGGGACGTGGCGACGAATGTCGGCCACCTGATGTTAGGTCGGCCGAAGGCGAAGTTCGGTCGGTTCGGATATCCCGAAAAAACCGAATACTGGGCGGTGGTCTGGGGAACCATCGTGATGGGCGTCTCCGGGCTGGCCATCTGGTTCAAGATCGACGTCACCCACAGCCTGCCGCGCTGGGTCATCGATGTCGCCATTACCATCCATTACTACGAGGCCATCCTCGCCTGCCTGGCCATCATCATCTGGCATTTCTATCATGTCATGTTCGACCCCGATGTCTATCCGATGAACTGGGCATGGTGGGACGGACGGATGTCCAAAAAACTCCATGAGGAGGAACATCCGCTCGAAGTCGATGAACAAGCCGAGGAGAAGTGAAAGATAATAGATCGTAGATCGTGGATGAAGAGCGCCTTCCATCCACTATCCACTATCCACTAACCAGCATCCTCCCCATGCGCGAGGATTTCCAACAGAACGTTCACCCCCTGCGTTGCGGCGCTTGCCTTCAGGATGGAACGGATGGCGGACGCCGTGTGGCCTTCCCTGCCAATGAGCATGGCCATGTCCCTTTTCAGGAGGACCAGTTTGAAGCGCAGCACGTGGTTCTGGATTTCGCAGACGATGATTCGCGCGTGGCCCGGTTCATCGATCAGGTTGACAACCACGTATTGCAGGAAATTCTTCAAGCGCATGATGAGAGCCTGCATTTCCGCATCGCTCAGACGCTTAGGCAATGGCCCGGCCGCACCTTGTCGCGCGCCTCTATCCTTGGCAGGCGGGGTGTTTCTGAAATCCCACTCCAGCACCTTGTAATGGGCGGTGCGTTTGAACAGATCGACGAGATCCACCTCCTTGTTTGCCAGCTTGTTGACTGCGGGCAGGACGGTTCTGAAATCCCATTGCATCACTTGCACATTCCCCAGTCTCCTCAGCGAACGAGACAGTTCAAGCTGGCTGACGTCCTTGTGCAATAGGGTCATGAAATCCCAGTCATTGACCTGCAAGTCGCCGAGTTCTTTGAGGGATTTGGTTAATTTGGAAATTCGCTTCGGCATGGAATTCCGTGGGTTGTCGTTTCCAATCATTCCGGACCCACCCGAGTCGGCGGTCCACACGTTCATCTTGCCGTTTTTGCTGCCGGATGGCAAGCCAATCGGTGGCCGTGACCCTCAGATCGTCGAGTACGAAGAAAAATCGGTCATTTTTATCATTTGGAGTGAAGATCCCCACGCGGCAGCGTAAGAGTCTGCCCGCAACGCCACAAATCACCTCCATGACCTCAAAAGAACGCATCCGCGCCGCCATCGAACACCGTCAACCCGACCAAGTCCCGATCGATTTCGGTGGCTCCTTCATCACCGGCATCCACTGCAGCGTGGTGGAGAATCTGCGCCACCACTACGGTTTGGAACCCCGCCCGGTCAAGGTTTGCGAACCCTATCAAATGCTCGGTCTGGTCGATGACGACCTGATAGACGCCATGGGTATCGACACCACCCCGATCTTTCCCAACCGCACGATGTTCGGATTTGTGAACGAGAACTGGAAACCCTGGCGCACGCCATGGGGGCAGGATGTACTCGTCTCCGAACACTTCGAGGTGGATGTAAATGCGGGCGGCACCTATATCTATCCGAAAGCGGATCGTTCCTCGCCACCCAGCGGTCACATGCCGAGCACCGGGTATTTCTTCGACACCATCATCCGCCAGCAAGCGATCGACGAGGACAACCTCATCCTTGAGGACAACCTTGAGGAGTTCGGCCCGATGAAACCCGAAGAGGAGGCCTACTGGCGTGAACAGGCGGAGTTGTTCCGTGGTTCCGAGCGTGCGGTGATGACCCACCTCAACGGTACCAGTTTGGGTGACATCGCGCTGGTTCCGGGCCCTTTCATGCAGGCACCCAAAGGCGTGCGTGACATCGCGCAATGGTACATGACGGTTTCCACGGATCCGGCTTTCGTGATGGAGTTGTTTGATCGGCAGGTGGAGATCGCTCTCGGGAATCTGGCGCGCCTGCATGCCATCGCCGGGGATGCCATCGACGTGGTGGTGGTTTGCGGCACGGACTTCGGCACGCAGGAGTCCACCTTCTGTTCGCGCCTGACTTTTACTGAAATCTGGGTGCCGCGCTACCGGGCGATCAACGATTGGATCCACGCCAACACCTCGTGGAAGACGTTCAAACATTCCTGCGGGGCCATCGAAAGCCTCCTGCCCGACATGATCGCCTCCGGCTTCGACATCATCAACCCGGTCCAGTGTTCGGCCAAGGGCATGGAGGCCAAACTGCTCAAGGAGCGCTATGGCGAGCAAATCACCTTCTGGGGTGGCGGAGTGAACACCCAGAAAACCCTGCCGTTCGGCACCCCGGAGGAAGTGCGCGCCGAGGTGTTAGAGCGCTGTGAAACCTTCGCCCCGGGCGGTGGATTCGTCTTCAACACCATCCACAACGTGCAGGCCCGCACGCCCACGGCCAACCTCGTCGCGGTGCTGGAGGCGATCCGAAGTTTCAATGGACGCGCCTGAGTTTGCGCCCGGCACTCTAACAATGTTGAAAAACGCAAAATAACCGTATATTGGCGGCATGAGTCACGAAAACTCCTTGACCGCCGCCAGACCGCCCCAACATCTCGACTACAGCCTTACGGGCGTCAACGCGGCCTTGGCGGTTGAAAAGGGCCTGGCGGAGGCGGACTGGTACCAGTGCCCGGTGCCGCGCGCCACCATGCGCAAGTTGCTGGAGAGGCGCGACGGTCCCGCCATCCGCGACACCGTGTTGTGGTTCGCGCTGCTCGGCGGCGCGGGATTTGCCACTTACGCGCTCTGGGGTTCATGGTGGGCCATCCCGGTCTATCTGTTATACGCGGTGCTTTACGGGTCCACCTCGGACTCCCGCTGGCACGAGTCCAGCCATGGCACCGCCTTCAAGACCGACTGGATGAACAACACGCTCTATGAGATCGCGTCGTTCATGGTCATGCGGGAGTCCACCATCTGGCGCTGGAGCCACACACGTCATCACAGCGATACCATTATCGTGGGACGCGACCCGGAAATCGCCGTGCCGAGGCCGCCGGACGTCGCCGCGCTCATCATGGGGTTCTTCGGCGTGGGGGCATACCCGAAGTATTTCAAACACATCATCCTCCATTCGTTCGGACGCATGGATGAGGATGAAAAAACCTATGTTCCGGAGAGCGAGTTCCCCAAGATCTACTTCCGCGCCAGAATCTGTGTGCTCATCTATGCCGCGGTGGTGGCGCTGGCTGTTAGCACCCGCAGCATCCTGCCGCTGATGTTCATCGGGCTGCCCAATTTGTTCGGCTCATGGCTGATGGTCATCTACGGGCTCACCCAGCACGCGGGACTGGCGGAAAACGTGCTCGACCACCGGCTCAACTGCCGCACGGTCCATATGAACCCGCTCAACCGTTATCTCTATTGGAACATGAACTATCATGTGGAGCACCACATGTTTCCGCTCGTGCCCTATCACGCGTTGCCACAACTGCATGCCGCCGTGAAGGACGATTGCCCGCAGCCCTATCCCAACCTGATCACCGCATGGCGCGAGATCGTTCCCTCGCTGCTGCGCCAGATCAAGGATCCGGCATGGCATGTGAAACGCAAACTGCCGCCTCCCACCACCGCCCGCCTCCACGATGGCATTCGCACAACCGATGCCAAGCCGGATACCGATGGCTGGATCGAGGTTTGCGCCGCCGCCGACCTTGGCGCGGACGACGTCCTGCGTTTCGACCACGCCAGAAAAACTTATGCCCTCATCCGTGATGCCAAGGGGCGTTTGTTTGCCACGGACGGCATCTGCACCCACGGCAACACCCACCTCGGCGACGGCTTGGTGAAGGGTGACATCATCGAGTGCCCGAAACACAACGGACGTTTCAATCTAACTGACGGTTCGCCCGCCCGCGCGCCCGTCTGCCGCGGCCTCGCCACCTATCCGCTTGAGGAGCGCGGCGGACGCCTGCATCTCAACGTCGTCCGCGCCGGCGGTGCCGGGGCCCGCACCCAAAAAACCTGGCAACTCCGCGTGGTGGGTAGCCGCAACGTGGCCACCTTCATCCGTGAACTCGAGTTGGAACCGGTCGATCCCGCGGAAAAAATCGCCTTCACGCCCGGAGATTACATGCAGTTCGACATTCCGGCCTACGACACCCTCCGCTTCGGCGATTTCGACATTCCCGAGCCCTACGCCTCCGTCTGGAAAACCCAGCATGTGATGGAGCATGTTGTTAGGAACGACGTGGCCGGGCGCCGCAACAACTACTCGCTGGCGAGCAACCCGCAACACGAACGGGTGCTGCGGTTCAACATCCGCATCGCCACTCCACCGCCGGGACAGGATTGCCCGCCCGGCGTGGGATCGAGTTATATGTTCGGACTCAGGCCGGGTGACGTCGTCACCGCGATCGGCCCGTTCGGCGCTTTTCACATCAAACCGACGCGCAAGGAAATGATCTACATCGGAGGCGGTGCGGGCATGGCCCCGATCCGGGCGCACCTCTCGCACCTGTTCGAAAGCGAAAACACCGCGCGCAAGGTCTCCTATTGGTATGGCGCGCGCTCGAAGCAGGAGATTTTCTATCAGGATTTCTTTGAAAACCTGGCGGCGCGGCATCCGAATTTCCAGTTCCACCTCGCCTTGTCGTCCCCGCTTCCCGAAGACGAATGGTCCGGCCACAGCGGCTTCATCCACGAGGTCGTGCTGGAGAATTACCTCGCGGGCCACGCACATCCGGAAACCCTCGAGTTCTATCTCTGCGGCCCGCCCATGATGATCAAGGCCTGCAACAAGATGCTCACAGCACTGGGCGTGAAGGACGAACAAATCGCGTTCGACGAGTTCTGATGTCGATGATGCTTTTCAATTCGGTTTTTCGAGATCAAGCTCATGCCATGCATTCGATGACAGGATTCGGCCGCGGCTCGGCGGCGACCGACGCGTGGCACGCCACGGTGGAGATCAACTCGGTGAACCGCAAGCAGGCGGAGGTGGTCTTGCAGGCACCGCGCGAATTGTCGGAACTGGAGGGCCGCGTCCGCAAATCGGTGTTAGGAAAAATTTCGCGTGGTCGCATCCAGGTTTCGATCAACCTCGAACGCACCCAAGGGAGCACCTCCGCCATCCGCGTGGACGCCACGCTGGCCCGCGCGTTCCGTGAGGCCTTTTCCGAACTGGAAATATCCGTGGGTCATCCGGTGCTGCCGAGCGCGGCGGATTACCTCCGCCAGCCGGGAATCCTCGCGGTCGGCAATGGCGAAATCGACGTGCAAGAGGCGTGGCTCGCCATCGAACCCGCGCTGGACGCCGCACTCGCCTGTCTAACAATCATGCGCCGGACCGAGGGCGACCACCTCATGGCCGACTTCCTCGCGCGCCTTGACACCCTGGTTTCCTTCACCGCCAGGATCGCGGAGGATGCGCCGGGACGCCCTGTTAGACAACGTGAGTTGTTGGCCAGACGGCTGCGCGATGCCGGGCTGGACCTTGATCCTGCGGACGAGCGCGTGGCCAAGGAGTTGGCGTTGTTTGCGGACCGCTGTGACGTGAGTGAGGAACTGACACGGCTGGACTCCCACTTTGCCAGGTTCCGCGAATATCTCGAAGCCGCCGAGCCACCGGGCCGCGCGCTGGATTTCCTCTGTCAGGAAATGTTCCGCGAATTCAACACCATCGGCTCCAAGGCCAACGATGCGGGCATCGCGCAGGCCATCGTCGAAGCCAAGACCGAGTTGGAGAAAATCCGCGAACAAGTGCAGAACGTGGAGTGATCACCCCCGCCAATCGATATTCGCGCCGCGAGCGTCGATGTGGGTGAAATTCCAGTACCCCCCCACGCCGCCGCGGAAGAGTCCGAGGTTGCGGAGTTCGCGCGCGGTGGCGGTCACCTGCGACGCTTTGACCGGAAATTTCACATCCGCCGCGATGTTGGCCTGATGCCACGAGCCCGACTTGGCGCCCGAGCAGTGGGCATTGTACGGCGGGCAACGATAGGCGGAAATGACTTCCACCTGATGCACATTCATTTCCTTGGCGATGCGGTCCACGACCTTGAGGGTGTAACCCATGCGTTTCCACCACGCTTTGGGTGGCAGGGTGTTCCAGATCTTGGCTTTCTGCTTGGCGTGGGACTCGATGACCTGCGCGGGTTTCACAATCTGGAGATTGAGGGAGTTCAGATACCGCAGGTATTCCGGAAGCTGCGCACCGTAAGTTTCCAGCCATTCCGCAGGCAGGTCGGGAAGGCCTGGCGCGGCAATATAAGACTGGGCAACGACCCGGTAACCGGTCGGAATCGAAACGTTCGGGGTCGCTTGGCTGCGTGCCCGGGTCGTCGCGGCAGATGCGCTGGCGGACGTTGCCAGCATGCCGAGTCCGGCCATTCCAAGGGTGCCCAAGAGCCTGCGCCGGTCCATGAGAGGCGCGTCAGTAGTGGGGTTTTCGTCGGGGAAAAACATAGCGTATGGGGAAAATTGAAACCGACTTCTCCAAATGGCGGGTAACAAAACACGCGGATTTAGTTAAGACGGCTGAACGAATTCCCGTGAAACAAAGCAAATTACGCGCAGAGCGCAAGCAAAAAAGACTCCGCGCGTGCTAACCGGCAAGGGGAATTGCTTGGCAACGGAGGATGTCGCCTTGTCGTTAAACCCGAAATCCAAAATTGAGTTCTGGTGCTGAATAGGAAGATGGAAACCACTGATTTCAGTGATTAAAACTGATTTTGAACCACGGGTGACGGTGGGCGCGGAAGAAGCTTTGAATTCGAAAGCCAGCCGTCGGTTGCCCTTTTCCACAACCTTTTCGCTTTCCGCATCCAGCGCCCGCTCGTGTGCCGCCAGGGTCCGCCGCCCCTTGGCGTCGCGCAGCAGACGGTGGATCTATCAAAAAGTGACTGTCCCCAGATATATCTCTAACGGGTAAAGACCGCGTGAACGCGGAACTCCCAGCGCGTTCGAACCCGGTACTGCGCAGGGGTACGCGCACAAAGGGTCTGCCCCCAAATACAACCTGCTTCTCCATCATCATTTTCCAACCATTCTCCGGACCGTTGCGGACCTTAGCGGAGACCAACGGCAAAACGATGCCTATCGCATCTCCGGCAGCCATGGCAAGATGCGCCTTGGAAACTCGGGGTCCTCCCAGGCCACGCCGCCCCAGATGCGCACGAGCACGTGTTTGTCGCCATTTTCAAATTCCTCGGTGGCGAGCAGGACCTTGGTGTCGAGTTGTTGCACGTCCCAGGGATCGGTGGCTCCGCCGGGCCTCCAGCCGCGCGCCTGGAGTTGTTTCAGGAGTTGTTCGCGCGGGATTCCGCGGACGGCGAATTCGTGCGGATGCGCGGCGGGAGCCGGAGTTTTGTCAGATCCGCGCCATGCCGGCCGCAACGAGCGGTTTCTCACCCAGCCGCGCAGCATGGGCACGAGTTTTTCTAACATTGTTAGAGCCAGTCGGGCGCGGGCATGATTGAACTCCGCGGGCAGTCCGCGCAGCGGCAGCATGCGGTTGGTGACGGATTGATATCCTGCGGCACCCATCGGGCCGTGATAGATGATGGAATCCGCCGTGGCCCGCACCGGGCCGCCGCCATAAACGAATCCCCGCCACATCACGCCGCCGTCTTTCGAGAAATGTTGCGGATGTTTGGCGATGAGCAGACGCTCCGCCATGCCGTAGCCGAGCTGCTGGCGGATAAAAGCCCGCAACAAGGGCCGCCGCCAATGCCAGACGAAGGCCCCCGGCGCGAATCCCAGACGGTAACCGCCATCGCGCAGCCGCCAGCAGAAATCCACGTCGTCCCCCGCCGTGTGGAATTGCGGGTCGAATCCGCCAATGGCATCAAACGCCTCCCGGGTGACTGTTAGATTGCAACCCGGAAGGTGTTCGGCGTCCTCGTCATCCAACATCACGTGGCTGGGTGCGCCGGGGGCGGCACAGACCACCGCCTCGCGCCAGGTGCGCGGCAGGGGCGGCAGGTTCGGACCGCCCACCGCGGCGAAGCGCCCGTCCGCGTAAATGCGCGACAAGCGGGCCAGCCATTCCTGATCCGGTTCGCAGTCGTCATCGGTGAAGGCGATGATATCGCCCGTGGCGATCGCCGCGCCGGCATTGCGCGCCGCGCCAAGACCACAGGGATCGAGGCGCAGGAGCTTCACCCACGCGAAACGCTCCGCCACAAAGTCCGCCGTGCCATCGTCCGAACCGTCGTCCACAACGAGTGCTTCATGGGCAGGGGGTGATAATTTTCTAACAGCCTCGAGGCAGCGGCCGATGCGGTTCCGCCCGTTGCGGGTGCAGATGATGATGGAGAAGCGGGGAATACGGATGGTGGATTGCGGATTGCGAATGGATGAGGAAACAGCGGCGAGCGCGGGTTTGTCGTTTCCCTCACGGTCGGTCAGGCCGAAATCCCAGTCGGTCACTTCCGCGCCGCGGTTCCACCAGTGGTCGCTCCAGGCATAGAGGGTTAGACCGGCGGTTTCCGCCTCGCGGGAGATGTTACAGCCCCATTGCATCACCTCCGCCTGGCGCTCCGGGCCGTTGCGGCGGGAATCCAACCCGAATTCGGAAATCACCAGCGGGCGGTCGCCGGCGATGTGGTGCAGGCGTTTGACATAGTTCCGGAACGCCTCCGGATCTTCGAGATACACATTGAAGGCGGAAAAATCCGCGTTTTCCGGTTCCAGGAATTCGGTGCTCGGGTAATTGGCGTAGGCAAACAACAAGTCCGGCGCGGTTGCGCGGCCGAGCGCGATGAGATCCTCGATGGCCTGCCGCACTTTGGCCGGACCCATCCAGCGGACGAGATCCGCGGGAACCTCGTTGCCCACATACACGCCCGCCAGCGTCGGGTGATCCGCCGTGTACAAAAGCGCCTTCACCAATGTCACCCGCGCCGCGCTGTAAAGGGCCGGACGCTGGAAAAAATCCGCGTTGTACCCCCACATCAGCCCGCCAAACACCCGCAACCCGTGCTTCCACGCACGGTCTAACAACTTGCGGTCCGGCATTTCAAACAAGCGGATGGCATTGAACCCGGCCGCCGCAATGCGTTGGAAATCGGACTCAAACGAATCCGGCCACCCGCCGGGGAACGGCCCGTAGGTCACCGCCATCATGCGCACGCGTGCATCCCCGGAGCGGAAAAACTTTCCATCCGTCATCCATCGTTTATTCGAATCGCCAGCGGCCACGGCGCAATACTAAATCGACCTGCGCGGATTCCGAAACTCAAATATCTCATCCTGACCGCAATCCCCCACGCTTCCAAGCCCATGAAACCCCTGAGACTCGCCATTCTCGGCTGCGGCGCCCGCGGTCGCATTTACTCCCGCATCGCCGTTTCACTCGGGGACCGTTATAAAATCACCGCAGCCACCGATCCGGTGGAAGCCCGCCGCGCGGCCGTCGCGGATCTCGGCCCGCCGCTATCTAACAGACACAAACTCGTGGCTTGGACTGGTCATGGGTGTCACGGCTGACACGAGCGAAGAGCAGAAGCTGGATTTCCTCAGGACATCACCCTGGGGCCACGTCACATCGCACGTTAATAATCGGCTCTGCATGAATTCCGGTGGCCATTTGCTTCAAGCAATGAAGAAGCCGGGAACGAAGTTGGCGCGCTCCCGCCGCGCGCTCCCGCCGGGAGCGCATGTCAGGCAGGTTTGGCCCTGCGGACCTTCCCCCTAGTAGCCACCCTGCTCTGCGCTCCGTTCAAAAACGCTTCGGGCAAAGTCACGATTTTTCCCCCATGCAGCTCACGCTCGGCGGGAAATTGAGGTTTCGTCAAGAAATGGCTTTACAAAGGGACCCCGGCGGCTAGCGTTCGCGCCCCCGCATGGCCGTCCGCCAGCGGGTTCATCCAACTCCTTCACCCCATGAAAGTTCTTTCTTCCCTCGCTTCCGCCAAGCGCCGCCACGCCGATTGTCAGGTCGTGAAACGCAAAGGCACGGTGTATGTGATTTGCAAGTCCAACCCGAAATTCAAGGCCCGCCAAGGAGCCACCGTCGGCACCCGCCTGTCGAAGAAGGGTCTCTAACAGATTTCCGGTGTCATTGTTTGTTTCTTGTTTTGGTTTCCAAAAAAGCGGCCTGCGGGCCGTTTTTTTGTGCCTCGGGTGCAGGCCTTGTTCTCTTTTCATTGTCCCTTGCAGCAGTGATTGCGCAACCTGAAAAAGCCGCTCCCGATGTCACGGCGATCAAGCTAGGGAGAGTAATGTTTCGCGGTAGGGGAGATCGAGCATGGCGCGGCGGCGCTTTTTGGGGAGGCTGCGGGCGTCGGATTGATCGAGTTTGAGTAGATTGATTACGATTCTGCGCAATGCCCCGAGGTTCTTTGCGGCGTGCCCGATGTAGGTTTGGTTGTGGTCTTCGCGGAAGGCGGTGTCCAAGACCCAATGGCAGCTGTTCTCGATGCTCCAGTGTTGCCGAATGTGGCTCTGAAACGCAGTTGCCGGTTGGTGAAGACTGCTGATGTAGTAGCGGATTTTGCGGCTGGATTGGTCGCTATCGAGTCGAGACGTTTGAGTCTCCACCATGATCAGACTGCGGAGATCTTTCCATTTGGTGCGCATTTCGCGATCCATCCAGTCGAGACGATGGTTGACCGTTACGGTTCGTCTAACGATGCGCCCGTTGGATTTTTCAATTCTCTGGTCAATACTCCAACCCTCGCTGTGTTGGAGATCGAGATTGCGGTGGGCGAAGTGGAATTGATCCTGAGCTTCCTTGTGAAGCTTGCCCTGATTGCCTTTAAGCGCGAGGATGTAGTCCGCCTGTTTGTCGATGATGGCCTCGGCGATGTGGGTATGGGTGCCCATGGCATCGAGGGTGACGATATGCCCGGCCAGGGCGAGCACCTCGATCAGATGAGGAATCGCGGTGATTTCGTTGCTTTTATCGGCCACATGCTCTTGAGCGAGGGTTAGTCCGCTTTCGGCGGCCCAAGCGCTCACGACATGGCAGGCCTCGGTGTCTAGGCCGTGGCTGCCACGCAATTTTTTGCCATCGATGGCGATGATCTGACGCTTGAGATTCTGGTGAAGAGCACCGATGTGTTCGACCAGGCAGCGATTGAAGAGAGCGGGCTCGATGATGGCGAAGATGTTGGAAAATGTCTGGGCACGGGGAACTCCGTTAGGCATTTTGATCCATTTGCCCAACCAATCAGCCTGAAGGTCGCAGAGGTCCTCAATATCAGAAAAGCAGTTCATACCGCAAAGCATGGCGCTGACGGCCATGAAGAGCACTTCTCCGAAATGATGAAGCTTGTTGCCGCCGGTGCGCGGGTCTTCGATGACAGAGAATGAGGCGAAGCAGGCGGGCAAGCCGCCGGACCAGTCTGGTTTGTTAGGATTGCGAGGCATTCGGGCAGGATGCGACCACTAGATATGGTGTACAAGCCTAAAATGTCATGGATTACAAACTATTTTTGCCGCGCTCCCTAGCTTGATCGCCGTGCAACATTGGCGGCTCAGGCGCGGATACCGCGCGCGAGCTCGAACGAGACGTGATGGCTGCTCTTCCAGCCAATTGAGCCAAAGGGGTCAGTCCGTGCGGGCAGGAAAAATTCAGATCGAACCTATCGACACCCGCATCCTGGCAGCGCGCGACAATTTCCACCCAGACATCCTTGTTGCATTCCTCCATGATCGAGGCAATCAGCACGCCCCCCGGGTGCAGATCCTTGCATTTTTTAAATTCTTCAATCCAGATCGAAAACGACCGCTCGCTGATGAGCTCGATATTTTCCCAGCCGATGATGCGCGTTAGGCATTGTCAACGGCGAGGATCCGCGCTACAGGTTTCTGCGTCTCCTCAAGCCATGTCCTCTGTTTCCCCCTCCGCGGCCTCGAGACATTCCGTTCCCGCCCCTTTGGGAAAGCGCACAGAAGGGCGGTTTAGTGGGAGTCGGGTTCAGCCGCAAAAGAACGCAAGGATCGCAAAGAGGTCTTTTCTTTGTGTTCCTTGCGTTCTTTCGCGGCCAAATTTCATGGAGGAGAGCGGTGCCAAGCGCGGCCCTTGGTGCGCCAAGTCACTGCATCCTTGGTGAAATTTCGTGTTTTTCGTGGTTTCAGCGCCGGTTTTCGGGTTGAATCGGTCCGCCGCGCCAAACCGGGGGCGGCCCCTCATCCCTAACAATCAGACCCGCCATGTGGAAAGGCCGCTTCTCACAAGACACCTCGTCGCTCGTGCAACGTTTCGGCGAATCGATTTCCTATGACTGGCGCTTGTTCCCGCACGACATCGCCGGCTCGATCACCCACGCCCGCGCCCAGAAAACCGCAGGTCTGCTCACGGACAGCGAGTTTTCCCAAATCGAAAACGGCCTGCGCGAAATCGAGGCGGACATCGTCGCCGGCAACTTCGAGTTCAAAACCTCGTTGGAGGACATCCACATGAACATCGAGGCCGAGCTCACCCGCCGCATCGGCCCGGCGGGCGCCAAACTCCACACCGCCAGATCACGCAACGATCAGGTTGCCACCGACACGCGATTGTATTGCCGCACGGAAATCGACGCGCTCCTGCTGGACATCACCGGTCTGCAGCACGCGTTGTTAGATCGCGCGGAGGCATACGCCGCCACCGTGATCCCCGGCTACACCCATCTCCAGCGCGGCCAACCGGTCACGGTCGGCCACCATCTCCTCGCCTACGTCGAAATGCTGGAGCGTGACAAGTCGCGTCTGTTAGACTGCCGCAAGCGCCTCAATGTTTCGCCGCTCGGCTCCGGCGCGCTCGCGGGCTCCACCATCAACCTCGACCGCTCGGCGATCGCCGCGGAACTCGGCTTCGATGGCGTCACCCATAACTCCATGGATGCCATCGCCGACCGCGACTACATCGCGGAGTTGGTCTTCGTGATCGCGCTCTGCGGCGTCCACCTCTCGCGCCTCAGCGAGGACCTGATCCTGTGGTGCACCGCCGAGTTTGGCTTCGCCTCTCTATCAGACGCCCACACCACCGGCTCGTCGTTGATGCCCCAGAAGAAAAACCCGGATGTCTGCGAACTCACCCGCGGCAAAACCGGGCGGCTCACGGGCAATCTGATGAATCTGTTAGTCACGATCAAGGGCCTGCCGCTCACCTACAACCGCGACCTCCAGGAGGACAAGCCGCCGCTCTTCGACTCACTGGACACCCTTCGCCTGATCCTCGCCGTGAACACCGAGATGATCGCCGCCATGGAGATCCGCGAGAATCACTGCCGCGCCGCCGCCGCCGACCCCATGCTGCTGGCCACGGATCTGGCCGACCACCTGGTGAAATCCGGCGTGCCCTTCCGCCATGCCCACGAACTCGTCGGCAAGGCCGTGGCCGAGGCCATCCGCACAGGCACCCCGCTCGATCAGCTCGATCTAACAAAAATCGACCCCGCCTTCGGACCGGGCGCCAAGGATGTATTCTCGTTGGAGCGCGCGCTCGAAGCCCGCAGCAACCCGGGCGCACCCTCCATCACCAACGTCCGCGCGGAAATCCTCAGGTGGCGGGGAACTAAATAATCCACAGAGGGATTGCATCCGCCGCAGGACTCTCTAGGGTTGCCGGGAATGGGTGTGAACAAAACGCTGCAGGCGGCCACCGGATGGCTTGAACTCGGACTGGCCGACGAGGCTTTGGTCGAGCTCGAATCCTTGCCGACAGCCGCAAGATCACGCCGCGATGCTCTCGAATTGAAACTCATGGCCCAGATGGACTGCCAATCGTGGAACGGGGCCTCGGACACGGCCCGCCTGCTCTGCTTGAAAGCCGCCGACGAACCCTCGTTTTTCCTGCGGGCCGCCTTCTGCCTGCATGAAACCGGCGACACCCTGGCGGCCTGCAACTGGCTGCTCCGCGGCCCTAAAACGCTCTTCGAAATGGCGATTTTCCACTACAATCTGGCCTGCTACCTCTGGACATTGGGCGAGGAAAACCGCGCCCGCAGCCACCTCAAACAGGCAATCACCATGGACCAATCGTTCCTCGAAGCCGCCCGCGAAGACCGCGACCTCATCGGCATCGGACCGCTGTGACCTGATGGCACCCCACGCACCGCGTCGAGCTGCTGCCATCTCAATTGGAATGGAAGACAGCCGTCCCGGCTGTCAGGACGGGCGGCCGTCCCGGCTGCAGCATGCCTGTGAGAAGCCAAATCCATGCTGCACGCGAAGCCACGAAGTTTCATGAATCAAGTTTCAAGTGGGAAGATTGGAGGCGGGACGCCTCCATCACGGCCTGCGGCGGGACGCCACAGCCACGAGTGCGTCTGAATCTAACGCATGATCCAATTCTTTTCCTGCTTTCCTGATTCAAAATTCTTCTCTTGGCGTCTCCCTTCCAATCACCACTCGGGATTCTGCTGGCGGAGGGCTTCGTAGAGCACGATGGCGATGGCGGTGGATAGATTGAGGCTGCGGGTGCCGCCGGGTTCCATGGGGATGCGCAGGGAGCGGTCGCCGGCAAGGCGGAGGATGTCCTCGGGCAGGCCTTGGGTTTCGCGGCCGAACACAAGGTAGTCGCCCGGGCGGAAGCGGGTCTGCCATGGGGTGGTGGCGGCCTTGGTGGAGAGGAACCAGAACGAGGCGCCGGATGGCGCGGCGTCATCTAACAATTCGTGGAAGGATTTCCAGACCCGGAGTTTCACCTTGTGCCAGTAGTCGAGGCCGGTTCGGCGCACGTGTTTGTCATCGAGCGAGAACCCGAGCGGTTCGATCAGGTGGAGGGTTGATCCGGTGGCGAGCGCGAGGCGACCTGCGGCTCCGGCGTTGTGCGGGATTTCCGGTTCGACCAGCACGATGTGGAACATGGATGGGGGATCAGGATGGGTCCTTGCGACGGGCCAGCGTGAGCGAGAGGCCGAGTGCGCTGATGAAGATGAAATAACATGCCAGCAGTTCCAGATAGCTTTTGCAGGTCCGCGGGATTTCCGCGGAATAGGCCTTGCCGAGGGCCGCCTTCCAGAACGGTGCCGCGCCGATCACCCCGTTGAACACGTAAAGAATCAACAGGGCGGCTCCGACCAGGCCGGATGCGGCATGGTTGCCCAGGATGGCCAGGAAATGAAGCATCGCGCGGCGGTGGCGGATGGTGTGGATCAGCGCGACTAACAGAATGAACCCGATCACCCAGACTTCCGGGAAGGTCCACCCGAGGATGCCGGAGAGGAAGTCCCCGATTTCACCCATGACCGCGGAGAGCAGGATCAGGGCCAGAATCCAGCAGACCGGGCGGTAGTGGCCGGCGTGGGGAGCCGCGCCCAGCATCACCGTGGCGGCCCCGGCCAGCAGGAAGGCCTGCAGCAATTTCACCGTGCCACGCTCGATGGGAGCGGCCGCGTTGTTGGGCAGCCACGCCGGCAGCAGGATGGCCACGCAGCCACCGCATACCAGCAGCACCCGCACCAGGTTTTGCGACCATGATGGATTTCTCTGCGGCTGGTGTGCGGGGTTTGGCATCGCTCCCCCGTCCTAGCGTTTTCTTCCTGACCATGCAAGGGCTGGTTCCAAGTGTCAGTTACCCTGGGGCGCTCAGTATCTGCGGCAGGCGCGTTCCGGTTTTGTTAGAATGGCGTAGGGCAGGGTGACGGAGGGAAGGAAGACCGGGTTTTGGAAGACTGCCGGTTCGCGGCCGAGGGTTTCCCATGATGCGTTGAAATCGGTACCTTTGCGGAAATCCACGGCGCGCAGCGCGGCGTGGAAGCGGTCGAGAACGGCCTCGACCAAGACGGGTCGGACCGGCGCAGGACGTGTATGGCCCAGCCGGTGGGGGTGATCCGGCCGGGTCTTCCGCATGATGGTGTTGATTTCGGAGCGTTTCATGGCAGAGCAATTACCTGGCCGACTTCCAGGCCGGTGAGGATCTCGGTGATTTCCGGGGTGACGCGCCCGCGTGTGACCGGGCGGCTTTCGGTTTTTCCATTGGTGAGTTTCACCTCGACAGTCCAGCCCTTGGCTCCATGGCCGAGTGCTTTGTTAGGAACGGCGATGGCGGCGTCCTGATGATAGGCGGTGACGCGCACCTCCGCGGTGGAGCCGGGGGCCGGTGTGAGGTCCCGCGGCCAGGTGACTGTTAGATCGGCGCGGTAGGTGCCGTCCGGGCCGGGGGCGGGGGAGATGCGGACAAGTTTGACCGGCACCTCCTCGTCCTCACGTCCGGCAAAGGCGGCCGTGCCGGCGAGATCCGCCTTGAGCGCGCGGGCGGCGGCCTCATCGAGGAAGGCAACGAGCGCGAGTTTGGAGGATGCGGGAATGAAGGTGGCAAACGGACGGCCCACCGGCGGACGACCGTGTTTGAAGAGGGTCTTGAGGGCCTCCGCCGGTGTCCAGCGGCCGTTTTCGACAGGCCCATGATAGAACCATCCGTCGGCAGGCGCCTTGATTTCAAAGAGCTTGCGGTCGTGCTCCAATTCGGCAAGCGTGTCCTTCGCGCGCTGGTGGGCGGTCTTGAGGGCATCGAGTTCGATTTTCCTGAGTTCGATCACGCGCGGGATGTCCTTCTCCGCCTTGGCGAGGGCGATGGCGGCGTCGCGGTTGTTGTTAGATAGGGTGACGGCCTCGCGTGGCAGGGTGACCCCGAGCGTGCGTTTGTGGTCGAGGGTTTCCAGGCGCAGGGCGACTTCGGCGGCGGCGACATCCTCCTTCTGGCGGGTGAGGATGATTTCCTCGGTTTCTTCGGTGAGGTCCCTGACGCGGTACATTTTGGTGAGCTGACGGAGTTCCTCCTGTTGGTTGGATAGAAATTGTCTGGCGCGTTCGAGTTTCTGGGTTGCGGCGTCTTCGCTGGCCTTGCGGCGTGTTTGGGTGAAGTAGGTGTGTTCCTCCTTGGCGGTTTCCGCAGCAGTGCGCAAGGCATCGAGTTTGTGCGGCGAGGTTTCCTCAAGGTTTTTGAGATCGAGTTCGGCCTGGGCCAGACTGAGGGTGCCGGATGCCAGCGCGCTGCGGGTGTCGGCGAGTTTCTTGTCGATGGCCTCGGCCTCGAAGCGGACGAGGGTATCGCCCTTGGCGACCAGGACCCCATGGGGTGTTAGATCGAGGATTTCAAACTCCGGCCATGATTTCGGTTCGACCATGAGCAAGGTGCAGTCCGCCTCCGGCAAAACAGTGGCGGGGAAGGACTTTTCCAGTGTGAACGGACGTGGCTCGACGGTGAATTCCCCGGCGCAGCACACAACGGCGAAAAGGACGGGAACGAGCTGGAATGAAGCTGAACGGATCATGGATGTGCTCAGACAAACAGATGCACGGGGGAAGATCAACCCGCGGTTTTGCCCTTGCGCCAGATTTTCCCCACGACAATGGCAAAAGAATGGCGAAAAAATGCTTTTTTTGGCAAAAACATGGTGGTTTTTTTGGAAATTCACCTAAGCCGTGAACTTCATCGTCGAAACCATTTTCCAGACCACATGGGCTGCTGGTTCCGGCCTGGACCCCGCAACCAACGGTGCCCCGGATGCCGATGCCGACAATGACGGCACATCTAACTGAATTGAATGAGTCACATCCCACGCGGCTCCCAGACCCGCTTGTTCTCCCGCCTGCATCTGAATGTGCCGTAAGCTGAACTCATCGGGATCAACCCGCGGCTTTGCCCTTGCGGGCCAGCCAGATGGGCAGCAGGCGCGGTTTTTTCGCGTTAGGCGAGGCCGCCACGGAGAATTCCGCCACTTCGAAGCCCGAACGTTGCAGCCGCCGGGTGAGGGTGGGCACCGGCCGCGAGCCGCCAATGGCTAACAGACCTCCGGCCTGCAATGCTTCGTAGGCGGCGGATAACCAGCGGCGCTCATCGACCCACGGGCGGTTGCGAGGGCCCGTGGGTGAGGCGTCGAGATGAAGCAGGATGGCGTGCAGCGTGCCGGCCTGGCGGATCAGGGCGGCCGGGCTGCAATCGTTTTCTAGCAGCACCCGGGTGTCTGTTAGAAGAGGGCTGTCCGGCAGGTGGCAGCGGTGCCATGCGGCGAGTGCGGCGAGCGGTTCGGCGACGATGAAGGAGGCGCGTTTCTGGCGGAGTTCTGCGGTGGCGGCGGCCAGCGTGTGGCCCAGACCCAGGCCGGCGAACCAGAGTTTCGGTTGGCGGGCGGGCCGGAACGGCGCGCAGGCAAGCCGGGCGAGTTCTTCTTCCGCGGCACTTGTGGCAGGACCGCAGATCTGTTGGCCGTGAATGAGTAGGGATTTTCTTGCGTCGTGCTCCTGCAGGACGAGGGTGCTGCCATCCGGGAGCGTGGCTTCTGCTAGGGTGATTCTTGGTTTCATGCGACTTGTGACTTGCGTTGCCGGGAAAGTTTTAGTAGATAAGCGCCACCATGTCCACAGAACCTGTAACTTCCGCGCCGGCAGGTGCCGAAAAAAAACTCATCGCCGGCCTTCTTGGCATCCTTCTTGGATGGACCGGTGCCCACAAATTCGTCCTAGGATACACCAAGGAAGGCATCATTCAACTCGTCGTCAGTCTGATCACTTGCGGCTTTTTTGGCATTGTTGGACTCATCGAAGGGATCATTTACCTCACCAAGAGTGATCAGGAATTCGTCGACACCTACATCATCGGCCGCAAGGGTTGGTTCTGATCAACCACCACGCTGAAAACCTTACCGAGAAAAAACCCCAACCGCAGGCGGTCGGGGTTTTTTTTGGTTTTAAGGGATGAAAACGGGGGAAGTGAACCTCCCCGCCGTGATCACAGGCTACCCTTGAGTACGGAGGAAGGTTTGAAGCCCACCGACTTGGAGGCGGCGATCTTCATGGATTCTCCAGTCTTTGGATTGCGGCCGATACGGGCGGCGCGTTTTTTCACCTCGAAAGTGCCGAATCCAATGATTTGGACTTTTTTGTCCTTCTTCACGCCTTTGGCGATGGAGGAGAGGACGGCTTCGAGGGCTTCGTCGGCGGCGCGCTTGGTGGCGTCTTTCCCGAGAGCGGCTTGGATGGCATCAATGAGTTCAGTTTTGTTCATGGCAACGGGAGTTTGTGCGGATACGGCATGGGCTTGGCAAGCCAAAATCTGTTGAATTCGCAAGGAATTTTTTGCAAGTGGATGCTTGACTTGCCTTCAATTCCGGTGTTGGACCGCGCCCTTCCCGAACCGGGTCGCGGGCACCCAAGGGTGGCTAGATTTTGTTAGACTGGTTGCGGTCAAAACCGCGACAGGCCGGGACTGCTAACCATTCATGAGCCTCCGGGTTCGTGCGGCCCATGTCCGGAGTCGCGTTGCTGACCGCAGGATGAGCTCCGCCCGCGCTAATATGTTAGATCGGCGCGGGCTCCGGCGTCATCAAGGGATGCTGACCTTTTGCAATTATTTGCGCGAAAAAAACTTGCGCGGTCATGGGTGCGCGATTAAAAACCCTCGCGCCGCCGCGTGCGGCATTCCAGGCATGTATCTACGTTCGCTTATCCTCATCTTGTTTGCATGGTTTTCCTGCCTGGTTCCGGCCTTTGCGTCCGGGGAGGTTGGGCATGAGGGCTTGCCTCTGAAGGCGGAACCTTTATTTCAAAGTTTCCCATATATCACCAACTCGATGGTGATGGTGTGGATTGCGGTGGCGCTCATCACGTTGTTTTGCCGGGCGGCCACGCGCCAGATGGCCTTGGTGCCCGCAGGGTTCCAAAACTTTGCGGAATGGGTGGTGGAAAGCCTCTATGATTTCCTTTCGGGGATTCTCGGTCCCTACCTGGTGAAGAAGACCTTCTGGTATTTCGCATCGGTCTTTCTGCTCATTCTGGTGACCAACTGGCTGGGCTTGGTGCCCGGCGTGGGGACCATCGGGCGCATCAAGGACGGCCACATCGTGGGCTTCCTGCGGGGTGGCAATGCGGATTTGAACATGACGATGGCGATGTCACTGATCTTCACCCTCCTATGGTTTTATTGGGCCGTGACCGAGAATGGGGTTGTGGGTTTTATCAAGCACCTCTTTGCGCCAAAGGGGGAATTCGGTGGTGGCATGATGGCGGTCATGGTTCCCTTGTTTTTAGTGGTTGGGGTTTTGGAGGTGCTCTCCATCGCGATTCGTCCGGTGGCATTCACCTTCCGTCTCTTTGGCAACATCTATGGGGGAGAACAAACGATGGAAAACCTCATGGAACTCACCCCATCCAAATGGCTGGGTTTCCTTCCGTCCCTGCCCTTCTGTTTCATGGAGTTGCTCGTCGGCTTCATCCAGGCTCTCGTTTTCATGTTGCTGAACGCCGTATTCCTCCGCCTTATTTGCGAACATGCCGGGGAAGAGGAGCCGCACCACTGAGATCGATTTGGCGTCTTGACCATGACTCGATCGTGGGAGGCTCCTGAAACCAACAACACACCAAGCAACCTAACACAATGAACCTGATCCCCATGCTAGCTGAAATCACCGGTAACGTCCACATCGCCATGGCCGCCCTCGGCGCCGCTCTCGGCATCGGCCTTCTCGGTGCCAAGGCCGCGGAAGCCACCGGCCGCAATCCCGGCGCCTCCACCGCCATCCTGGTCAACGCCATCATCTTCGCCGCGCTGGCGGAAGGGATCTTCCTCATCGCCTTCTTCGTCAACAAATAGGCGTCCGCTTTTTTCCGCTCACCGGGGATTGGCTGACCATTCCAAGCCCCGCGCCCAATGCTCTAACAGACTTATCTGATCACCCACGACCGCCAGTCATGCTCACGTTCCTCGCAACAACAGAAGATAACGCCATCACCGTGATTTTCAGGGATTTCGGGGTTACGCTGCCGTATTTCATCGCCAGTTGCATCAACTTCGCGGTGGTGCTTCTGGTGCTTCGCAAATTCGCATTCAAGCCGATCCAGGCGATGCTGGAGGAACGCCGCGCCCGAATCGCCCAGGGCGAGGAGAAAATCAAACTCATCGAAAAACAACTCGAGGAGTCCGAGCAAACGACCGCCGCCGCCATTGCCAAGGCCAGCGAGGATGCCGCGCGCCTGATCCACGAAGCGAAACAGGGAGCCACTGCCTTCACTGAACAAAAAGCGCAGGAGGCCATCGCCCAGGCCCAGCAGATTCTGGCCAAGGCCGAGATCGCCGCCAAGGCCGACCGCGACCGCCTCACATTGGAATTGAAACGCGAGTTCGGGCGGCTTGTGGCCACCACCACCTCGCAGGTCACGGGCAAGGTTCTAACTGCGGATGACCAGCGGCGCATCAACGAGGACGCGCTCGCCAAGGTGGAAGGCTGATTTCCACCCATCCTGTCATTTCCCATGAAGATTTCCAAAGTCGCCGCCACCAACGCCCGCCGCCTGTTCGGGCTCTGCCAGACCGGCGGACGTCTGGATGATGCCAAACTGCGGACGGTCGCCGCGCGTCTGATCGAAGCCAAACCGCGCGATTACCGCGCGGTACTCGCCGCCCTCCACCGCCTGACCCGCCTCGAACTGGAGCGCCGCCAGGTCACTGTGGAAAGTGCTGTCGAACTCGATGAGGCCACCCGCCAGCGCATCCTCGCCGATCTAACCAAACGCCACGGCTCCGGACTCGCCGCCCAATACCTGGTCAACCCCGCGCTCATCGGAGGCCTGCGCATCCGCGTCGGCAACGACGTGCTTGACGGCTCGGTTCAGGGCCGCCTCGACCGCCTGACGTCCTCTTTCTAACAAATTTTCAGCCGCGCCAGAAACCACCGAATCCCCGCCAAACTTTTCCCCATGAGCAGCATCCTCCAGGAACTCGAACAACAAATCGCCGGCATCACGGCCTCCGTCGAAAGATCCAATGTCGGCACCGTCCGCCAGGTAGGCGACGGCGTCTGCAAGGTGGAAGGCCTCTCGGACGTCATGCTCAACGAGATGATCGAATTCGGCGGCGGCGTCACCGGCATGGCGCTCAACCTTGAGGAAAGCGAGGTGGGCGTTGTTTTGTTAGGTGATTACACCGCGGTCATGGAGGGCTCCGAATGCCGCACCACCGGCAAGCTGCTGTCCGTGCCGGTCGGCGAGGCGGTGCTGGGCCGCGTGGTTAACGCGCTTGGTCAGCCCATCGACGGCAAGGGCGAGATCGCCGCCGCG
>CAYWLC010000027.1:0-26348 GCA_964458895.1 uncultured Luteolibacter sp.
TCCCCTTGTGGCGGAGAACCGGCAGGCCCGGCACGGCATTGCGGAAAAATGGCAGCGGCGAGCGCGAGAAATAAAGCGCCCGGCCATCGAGCGCGGTGACGACCTTCACCACGTTTGCGTCATGCACCGCAGGGTCTGCGGGGTCCAGCGGGTTGGCGGCGGTGGCCATGTCAAGCGACGGGTCGTTGATCATGGCGGTGACCAGTTCATCAATGAGCGCGGGATCGATGAGAGGTTCATCGCCCTGGATGTTCACAATGTGGCTGGCTTGCGGCACGGCCCGGACGGCCTCGGCGATGCGATCCGTGCCGGTGGGGTGCGTGGGCGAGGTCATCACGGCCTTGCCACCGAAGGCGGTCACGGCGGTCATGATGCGCACGTCGTCGGTGGCGACGATGATTTCATTGAGTTTCAAACACTGTTGGCAGCGCTCCCATACGTGTTGGATCAGGGGTTTTCCGGCGATGAGATGGAGCGGCTTGCCGGGGAAGCGGCTGGAGTCCCATCGCGCGGGAAGGACGCCAAGCACATGGAAAATGGATGTAGAAATCGGCACGCCTGCAAAAGGTTGGGCAAGCCTAAGACATGGAATCACAAGTGGACAAGAGCCGTTTCGGGAAAAATGATACTCGTGTAGGTGCCCGGGGATGCCGCACCGGGAGACAAAACGTCGCATGGGAAACGCTCCATTTGGCAAGATTCCGCTGGAAGAACCGCACTTCTTCTGGAAGGTTCCCCATGCCGTTTAGCGAAGTTCGCCCATGCCCCTGCCAACCCATCCCAGCAAAGTCGTGATTCCGGAGTCCCTGCGGCTCCAGTTGGCGGATTTTCGGTGCCATTTGTGGCGGGTCAAGATCCTGGAGGCCACCGCCGCGGGAGTGATCGGTCTCTTGGTTTCATTCCTATTGGTGTATGGATTGGACCGGGTTTTCCCCACACCGAGCTGGGTGAGACTGTTGATTTTAGTCGGTGGGGTATCGATGTTTTCGCTGTTTGCGCCTTACTGGCTACACCGCTGGGTGTGGCGGCAGCGTTTGGAAACCCAGCTTGCCCGTTTGATCGCCGGACGCTATCCCGGTCTCGGGGATCGCTTGCTTGGCGTCATCGAATTGCAGGACCAGGAAGGCAACCCGGATTCGCTCTCGCCGCGGCTGCGTGAGGCCGCCATGGAAGCCGTGGCCATCGAAACCGGTCGGCGCAATCTTGAGCAGGCGCTGCCAGCCCAAAAACACCGCCGCTGGTCGCTGGTGGCGATGGCCCTGGCGGCGGTCTCGGCCGCAGCCTTCACCTTAACGCCCCGCGCCGGACTCAACGCCCTGCAACGCTGGCTGATGCCGTTTTCCAACACCGAGCGCTACACCTTTACCAAACTGGACCATCCGCCGACCTTCCGCGCCGTGGCCTTTGGCGAGGCGTTTGAGGTGACGCTCCGCCTGTCTGACGAATCCGAGCAGCGCCCCGCCGGCGCAAGCGCCCGTTACGGCATGCAACCCGGCTTGGCCGCCTCGCTCGACAAGGATGTCTATCATTTCAACTTCCCCGGCCAACAGGACCCGGGGACGATCGTTTTTTCGGTCGGAGACCTGCGACATGAAATGAAGGTCCTGCCCATGCAGCGGCCCTCGGCGGAAAGTGTTAGAGCGGTGCTGACCCCTCCGGCGTATCTTGGAATCCCACAACAGACGGTCGAAATGAACGCGGGTGTGGTGAGCGCGGTGGAAGGCAGCAAGGTGCGCATCTCACTCGGCATGAACCGGGCCATCGCCTCCGGGCGTTACGGCCCCACCCGCGGGATTTCCACCGAAGACGAGGGCGGTTCTAACAAACATGCGCCGGTCGAGGGCGAACTCACGATCACCGTCCACACGGCGGCGACGCCGGATCTCGCGGTCGGCAAGGTCCCGTTTGAAATTCCGTTCGCGTGGACGGATCAGTTAGATCTTGCCGGCGAGGATGGATTCCGCCTGCGGGTGGATGCGCTCAAGGACGCCGCGCCGACCTGTTATCTGCAGGGTGTGGACCGCCAGAAGGTGATGCTACCGGAAGAGACCATCGATTTCGAGTTGCTGGCCGAGGATGATTTCGGGATCAAGGCGACCGGCATCGAGTGGAGCGGGCAATTCACCAAACCGACCAACGAGTCACCGGCCAAGGGCGAACTGGAGTTGGCCCAAGGTGCGCCGGAGGAACGCCATCTGCTCAGGCCTGCGGCGTTTTCACCGGCCGTAATGGGTATCCAACCGCAAAAAATCACCCTGCGGGGGTATGCGGAGGATTATTTCCCGAACCGTGAGCGCGCCTATTCCGAGCCGATCATCATTTATGTCATGTCCCGCGACGAGCATGCGCAGATGCTCAAGAATCAATATGACCGCCAGATCACCGAGTTGGAGGATCTCGCGCGCCGCGAACAGGAGTTGTTAGATGAGAACCAGCGCATCGAGCGCCTTGAAGGTGCGGAACTCCAGAACGAGGAAAACCGCAAGAAACTCGAAGACCAGACGCAAAAGGAGGCCGAAACGCAGCGCCGCATGGACGATCTCGCCAAGCGGGCTGAACAATTGATGAAGGACGCCGCGCGCAACGGCGAAATTGACAAGAAAACGCTCCAGAAAATGGCCGAGTCGCTCAAGTCGATGCAGGAACTTTCACAACAGGATGTGCCCAAGGTGCAGCAGAAACTGGGAGATTCCCAGGAGCCATCCAACACGTCTGAGAAAGCCAAGAAGGATGTCAGCCAGGCGGTCGAGGATCAGCAGAAGGTGGTTGATAAAATGAAGGACGCCATCGACAAGGCCAACGATGCCAACCGTCGATTCGAGGCAGGAACTTTTGTTAACCGCTTGAAAAAAGCCGCAGGTGAGCAAAACGGCATCCTGGGTTCGTTGAAGGAGGCCTTCAACCGGATGCTCGGATTGAAAAGTTCGGCCTTGGATCCCACTGACGAGCGCCGCGTGAATGAGAACACCCGTCAACAGGCGGACACCGCAGCGGATGTGCGATGGATTCAGGAGGACCTCGGCCATTATTACGCCCGCACGCAACAGGTGGCGATCAAGGCGATCCATGAAGAGATGCAGGAATCCAAAATCGATGCCGGTCTGGAGGACATCCGCTCGGCGCTTGCGATCAACCATTCCTATCAAGCCGCTGAGATGTCCAAAAAATGGGCTGACAAACTCACCGCCTGGGCGAAAAAGCTCGAAGGGGAAAAAGACTCTGGCGGCGGTGGTGGGGGGGGCGGTGGATCGTCTGCGGATCAAGAGGATTTTGAGTTCATGCTGCGCGCCATGAAGTTGATCCAACAGGAACAGGATCTGCGCTCCCGCACCCGCGTGCTGGAACAATTCCGACGCGGTATAGACGCGCCCCAAGCCGCAAAACCCCTTACCGATAAACCATGAAACATCCCCTCATGATCGCTGGCCTGTGTGTGCTTTCCGCGGTTTCCCTCCCCGCCGCGGATCAGGTGATAGACAACCGCGCGAAACACAAGGAGGGTGCCGCCAAGGTGGCACAGGACCAGGACGAACTCGCAGCCGATGTCCAACAGTTAGTCATTGAGCAAACCCTGCCGAACGTGATCCAATTCTTCACCGAGGCGAAAAACATCATGAATGAAGCCACGGACCTGTTAGACGGGGCCGATACCGGGGGGGCAACCATGGCCGCGCAAACCGAGGTCATTGAAAAAATCCACGCCGCCGCCAAAGCCAAACAACAACAAAGCGGGGACAGCAAGGCGGGCGGGGCGATGCTGGACATGATGGAGCGCATGATGGGCAAGGGCGAAGGCGAGAAGAGTGGCAAGGGCGAAGGCGAGAAGAGCGGCAAGGGCGATAAACCCGGCGGCAAATCCGGCCAAGGCCAGAACGGCTTGTCTGATGCCGCCAACGACACCAGTGCGGGTGCGGCCAACGGTAGGAGTGAAACGCGGCGTGTGCCCAAAGCCGCTGGCAACGCCACCCTCGAGATTCCCGAGGAATTCAGAAAAGCCTTCGATGCCTACAACCGCGGTGCCGAGAAAAAGGTGAAATAACTCCCCATGAACATCCCATCGTTATCTAACAGAATACGGGTTGCGGCCATCTTCGTTCCGACATTGCTTGGTGCGGGTTGCGCGCTAGGGCAGGATCTGCCCGGTCATAAGGACGACACCATTCCGGCGCAGGCGGAGTTGATCTATACCAAGGGCCTGCGGTTTCTAGCAAAAAATCAGAACGAAAAGGGGGCATGGAACGATGCGGTCGGCGGCGAAGCGGCTGTGGTCGGGCTCTGCGTCGCCTCGTTTCTCGCGCACGGCGAGGACCCCACCCACGGTCCATACGCTAAAAACATCCGCAGCGGAGTGGATTACATCCTATCCAAGCAGAATGAAACCAACGGCTACATCGGCACCAGCATGTACAATCATGCGTTCGCCACCAAGGCGCTCGCGGAATCCTATGGCATGGTGGACAACCCGAAAATCGCCCCCGCTCTGAGGAAAGCCGTGGATTTGATTCTGAGCAGCCAGAAGCGCAACCGTTTGGGCGCATGGCGGTACACCCCGGACAGCCATGACGGGGACACAACCTTGACCGGTTGCCAGATGGTGGCATTGTTTGCGGCGCGCAATGCCGGCATCCCGATACCCGAGGACGCCATCCGCAAGGGCTTGAGGTATCTCAACAACAACCGCGGCCAGGACGGTTCCTATGGCTACACTTCCGCGGGCGGGGGCAAGCCCACTCTAACAGCCATCGGGGTTCTCTGCCTTGCACTTGACAAGGAGCGGGATTCGAAAGGTTATCAGGCAAGCATGGACTACCTGAAGAAGAACCTGGATTTCCGGGACCGCTACTATCCCTATTATTTCGAGTATTACATGTCCCAGGCGCTGTTCCATGGCGATGAGGCGGCGTGGCGGGAATGGAACAGCCGCAACATCCGTTATCTGGCCACGATCCAGGGTGCCGATGGCTCGTTTCCCGGTAACCAGGGAGCCTCTTTCAACACTGCGGGCGCGCTGCTTTCGCTCGCGCTGAATTACCGTTATCTGCCCATTTACGAAAAATGATCCGTCCAACTGCCATCTCATGGTTGCTGGCCCTCGCGGGTCTAACGGCCGCGCCGGACAAACCGGACATCCTGCGTTTCTCTAACGGAGATCAGCTTCATGGCAGTTTTCAGGGAATCAGGGAAGGTGCCCGTGTGGTGTGGCAGCGCGAGGATCTATCAGAACCCGTGGAGTTCAAGACCGCACGACTCCGCCACGTCGTGCTGCACGGCGGGCGTCCGATCAAGGCTCTGACATCCCTCTCCAATGTGGGCTTGGTCAATGGCGACCGGGTGCCGGGCACGGTCACCGGCATGGACGGCGATTCCATCATATTGGACACCTCTTTTGCCGGGGTGTTGCGCATCCCGATCAGGCAGGTTGCCATGCTCTGTCCCAACCCACTTGGAGGACGTGTTTATTATCACGGCCCGTTCATCGAAGAGGAGTGGGAAATGGCCCACCCGTCGCTCCCGGGCGGCTTGCCTGCGGAGAAAGCAGGTGAGGTGGCTGCGGAGGATCAACCCGGACGCTGGTTGTTTTCAGGGTCGGCATGGTATTGGCCGGGCAAGCTGACACCCGGCACCGCGTTGTTGCGCCGATCCGGGTTGCCCGATCGCTCGGTTCTCAGTTTCAATCTGGCATGGAAAAACCAGTTTGGCCTGGTGGTCGCCTTCTATGCTGATTTCACGCGACCCAAACCAATGGATGATGAGAAGTTCAATGAAAAAAACAAGGGCGCGAAGTCACGGTTTCGTGGGATGGTACCGGGGGATCTGTCACAACTGCCGCGTGTGTTCGGCAACAGTTATGTCCTCCAGTTGTATCCGAATTACATCATGTTGAACCGCACCCGGGTGGACGAGAATGGCAACCCGTCGTTCCGCCGGATACAATGCAACAATAACAGCATCCGCATCAATAATAAAAACCAGGCCAGGATCGAGTTGCGCTCCAACCGCCTGACCGGTGCCATCTCGCTGTTCATCGATGAAGAATTCGCCGCGCAATGGAATGACAACGATGCGGCCGACGCGGCTGATGACAAACCCTCGGGCCATGGATCGGGATACGGCTTCATGGTGCAGGACATCGACGCGTCTGTCAGAGTGTCCGACATCATCGTCACGGAGTGGAACGGCATGCCGGATTCCGCACGCAGCCTTCAGAGCGATGATCAGGATATCATTCTCATGAGCAATGGCACCGACCGCTTTGCCGGACGGGTTGGCAAGCTCGATGACCAGGGCAAGGTCCTTTTCAAGGGTAGACACGGCGATCTCCAGGTCCCGCTGGATGAAATCGCCGAGATCCGCTTCGCCCGCAATCGGCTCGCACCCGCGGCCGAGGAGGCCGCGGAGAATCTAACCATCCGTTTCAGTCCCATGGGCACGATCTCCGGGCGGCCGCAGTCCGGCGATGGTGCCGTGTTGCAAATCGACAGTCCGATTCTGGGCAAACTGAAGGTTCTGACGGAATCCGCCGTGTTCCTCGATTTCAACGCCTCCAAACAAAAGATCGATGATTGGTATGTGGAATTCTAACAAAATATTGTGGGTTGTGCTGGGCTGCGCGGGCGTGTCGAGCGGACTGTTGTCCGCAGACATGCTCACGCTGTCCGGCGAGCGCACGAAATTAAGCGGCACCGTGCGTGGCATCAATGAAGCCGGCGTCGTGGAGTTGGTTAGCAATCTATCGCCGTCGCCTCTGATGGTGAAGGGCGAGGCGGTTGAAAGCATCAACTTCGGAGACAAGCCGGTCCTGGCCAAGCCCCCAACCGCGGTGATCGAACTGGTCAACGACGATTTGCTGCCGGTGACCATCGAGAGCTTGGATGAGAAACAACTCACCGTGACATCTCCGGAAGCCGGCCGTTTGCTCATTCCGCGGGATTGCCTGAAATCCATGCAGCTTGGCATCCTCAATCACAAGATTTACGCCGGGCCGCAAACCCCGGAAGAATGGACCAGCCCGGAGAAATCTGCGAGATGGACCTTCGATCAAAACGGGTTCACGACCCGTGTCTCGGCGATCGCATCAAAAAAATTCGCCCTGCCCCAGCAGTTCGTATTGAGTTTCACGTTGAAGTGGGAAGCCAGACAGGTGCCGAATTTTGCGATCTATTTTGCCGATCCGCTCGGTCCGGTTGGCACGCCCAGTGACCGGTATTTCCTTCAGTTCGGCGGAGCCGGGCTTGAAATCAAGAGAGAGGCGACCAAGGTGAAACATTACAACACCCTACTGTTGCTGAACCGCACGCCCAACCAATATCCTAACAACCAGTTGCAGGTGGAGATCCGCGTGGACCGCAGGAATTCCCGCATCAAACTGCTGCTCAACGGGGAACCCGAGGGCGAGATCGCCGATCCCATCCCCGGTGCGCCGGCGGGATCCGGAATCACCCTGGTATGCAACGCCTCCGACGGCGGCAGTCAGGAGATTCGCAACATTGAAATCTTCGACAATGACAATTTTCAGGGCCGCCGGAGCATGGAGTCATCGGGTGTTAGAAAAAACGACAGCCTGACCAGCAATGAGGATGACCGTTGGACGGGCCGTCTGGTGGGGATCCGCGGGGCGAACGCGGGGCCGGTGTTCAGCTTCAAGAACGAGTTTCAAAAGGAGCCGTTGGAAATTTCCGGAGCGGATGTTTCGTCGGTATGGTTTGCCACCCGTCCCGACGCGGAGGCCTCATTCAAGCCAGCGTCCTTCGTGCTGCGGCTGCGGGGGGATGGCTCCCTGCACCTGTCATCCATCTTGTTAGGAGCGGATGCCGCCACGGTCGTCCATCCTTTGTTAGGAACGGTGAAACTCCTGCGCGAGGGCATCCTCTCCTTGGAAAAAATCCCTGCCAAAACCGAGACCGTCAAATGAAAACCCTGACATCCGTCATCAGCATCAGTCTGGCGTTCGCCGCCGCGTGCGCCGCGGAAAGGACGGGTTCGATCGTGCGTTTTTCTAACAACGACCGGCTTGTCGGAAACATTGAATCGCTTTCCTCGGATCTTCTGGTGTGGAAGTCCCCGGCATTCGACAAGCCGGCCGCTTTTTTCCTCAAGGATGTGGTGGACATGGTTCTTCCGGGCACCATGCCGCCGACGGATGCCGATCACGAGGCCGTCCTCAGCCTGACCAATGGCGACACCATCCGTGGTCAACTCGCGTCGGTCACGGAAAACAAGGTTTCAATCGACACCGCGTTCGCCGGACGCATGAACTTCAACCGCGTGAACGTTTCCGGGCTCAGGATCCTGCAGCAATCAGCCATCACCTACCGCGGACCCAGCGGGTTGGACGGGTGGAGGTTTACCGACAACAAACCGTCCTGGGTCTTTGATCGCGCGGCGTTCCGGTGCGTTGCAGCGGGCGGCATCGGCAGGGGTGACCTGCTGCCCGATGAGTGCTCGATTGCTTTTGACGTCTCATGGAAGGGGACGGCACTGGGGATGCGCGTGGTGGTCTTTTCCGACAACCTTAACACGGCTGATAGCGAATCGGGATACGATTTCACCCTCCAACCGGGCGCGATATATGTTAGAAACTGCAAGTCCTCGATGCCCCTCGGCAACGCGCGGGCGCAGGATCTAATGGAAAACGAAAAAGTCCGGGTTGAGATCCGGGCGAGTGCCAAGACTGGCAAGCTGAGTCTTCTCATCAATGACAAGACGATCGAGAACTGGACGGATACGGATTTCAAGAAAGGGCGCTTTGGGCGCGGGCTGCAGTTTGTTTCCCAGAGCAACGCACCGCTGCGGATTTCGGCCATCAGCGTGGCCACCTGGGACGGAGTGTTGGGCGAGCTTGCCGATCCGGCGCAGGGCATGGTTTTCCGCGGTTTCGGTGGTGGCGGGCTGGGTGGTGTTAGAATGAACGGCCGGGACGCGCAGGATGCCGAATCCAAACCTGAAACCAAGGAACCGTGCAAAGATGGGCGCATGGAATTGGCCAACGGTGACAGTGTGGCCGGCGAGGTGACCTCCATCAAGGATGGCAGCATAGAAATCAAATCCCCGCTGGGAGACGTGAAACTTCCCATCACGAGATTGCGCAACATCACCCTGAAGCCATCTCCGACGGGCTTGGAAACCGGCAAACTCCTCAATGGTGACATCCGCGCGTGGTTGCCGGACGGTTCCTCGTTGGTCTTCCGCCTCGATGCGGTGGCTGGCGACGGCACACTCACCGGCTATAGCCAGAATTTCGGCACCGCCACGTTCAAACTCGGGGCGTTCAACCGGTTAGAGTTCAACATCCACGATCCGGAACTCGAGGACAAGCGGACGACTGACGAATGGTGATGGTGGGGTGCCTCCATTGAACTCGTAATCCGGATCACCCCGGTCTGAACATTCATTGCATTCGCGCGGTTGCGTGCCTACTGTGTCAGTTGAACCAGGAGGCCTCGCATGAAAACAAACGCTCGTTTGAATGTTCCTCAAGGATGCGCAGTCAAGCGCTTGCGCAGGGTTGCCGCCCTCGCGGGGATGGTTATTTTTGCCGCTGCCGCAAGCCTCCGGGCCGAGGTCCCGTCGCAAGGGACCGGGCGCATCGGCGGCATCTACAAAGTGGTCTCAAGCACGGACCCACTCTTTCCCGCGACCCGATCATGGGAGATTTTCCTCGATTTCGGGCGGGGGGTGCAGGGGGACAAAACCAGCGGCAGCGTGGCGGTTTCGTTTCGCCAGAATCCCCATGTGAGGGTCAGGATCATGGCGTGGCAGTTTTTCCCGGAGCAAGGGCTTCTGGTGATGGGCAATCCTTATGCCGAAGGTTCCCGCAACGCCGTGGTCAAGGGTGCCTGGCGCGTGACCGGAACTTCCGGCGGCGTCATCTTCGAACGCGGGAACTATCAGATCGTCCTCCATCGCGCCGATCCTGCCGATTATTGAATATCTAACAGATACAGCCTCGCGCATGGCCGCGCGTCGATCTCTTTTCATCTGCGTTCATCTGCGGTAAAAATGGTCAAGAGGACCCACTGCAAGCGGTCGGCTACTTCTCAAGAACGATCAAAGAAATCCCGTTTGCCAGCGGGAAGTCGCACCGGAATACAATCCACCGGAATCATGACGCCTTCCTCGGTGGCGAAAACATTGGCTGGTCGCATATCGAAAACAACGGCATCGTCCCTCACAAATGCGTAAGAATCGTCGTACCCGACTTGGTGAATTTGAGAACCGTGCCGGACTCGTAGTCGAAAACGACGTCATGTTCCACGCCACCGATCTTGAGACGGATCAACTTTTCGTAGAGGTAGCCCGCCCTTGCGGCTTCCCTTTCAATGCTGCGGAACTGCTCCCTGAGGTGGTCCAAGAAGTCTTTGTCCCCATCGAGCGTTCCATCTGCTGATAAAACTCGTCGGATGTCATCGCAGGCATCGACGAGAGAGCGGTCCTGACCCGGTTGCGGTAGGCTTGGGTTCTCTGGAGGTTGGATTCGTTCTGAGTCATCTGGCAACGCGGGAACCATACTGAATTTCCGGCTTTTCGCAAGAATGAACTTTCCTCGGATTCTTGCCCGGGAAGTCCCATCAGGCGATGTGCCCGGGTGCCTTGCGGGTGGCGAGGCGGGTGAGGACTTGATGTAAGAGGGCTGCGGGAGCGCGGGCGTCCCGCCCGCTTTGGGAAGAGGAAGATGCGGGCGGGCCGCCCGCGCTCCTTTGCTGCTGGAGGAGATCTGTCCCAGCTTGGCCGAAATCTCCGGATTCCTAACTTATCAGTTGTGTTGGAAGCGCATATTTCCACCTTCGAAACCTGTCACAATCTGAAACAAATCTATGAGCAGCAAAGCTGAAAAACGAACGGAGGCGAAACCGTCCACCGCAATCCCTCTGCCGGACGACATCGCCACACTCTTCGCGAACACGCGCCAACCATCTCCCAAAGAGCTGGGCGCACTGGCCAAGGCAGCGGAAGCCCTGCGTGCCGATCCGGAATTCCTCGCGGATTACTCCAAAGGCCTCGTCGTGGAGGACATCCTCCGCGCCATGGAGGCGGTTGGGCTCAACCGCAACACCCTCGCCGCCAAACTCGGAAAATCCCGCCAGTATGTCGGCAAGATTCTTGATGAGGAACAACCCGCCAACTTTACCATCGATACGCTCGCCGAACTTTCCGCAGCCCTTGGTGTGAAACTCCACGTCCGCATGCTTCCGGAAAACGAGCACATGATTTTTGTGCGCGGCCTTACCGTGACCACCAAGGTCGAACCGATTGCGGCCCAAAAATTGATCCTGCCCACCGTGATGATGAAAGATGTGGTCAATGAAATCGAACGGGAGAAAGCACAAGCCCGCCAAGCGAAACCATCTATCGAGAAGAAAGCCACGAAAAAAACCTCCAAACGGCCGAAGCCATCCACAAAGAAGTGAACCTGGAATCTAACATGGATCCAGCCTGCATCGCAATCGTGGATCATCGTTTTCACGCAAGCGACGATACTGAATTGCACTCCCGGTGCGCCTTTCTCCTCGGCACCCTGATTCCCTAACCGGGAAACGATAAGCAAAACGAGTCAAGCCAGACCATGAAAACCACGCCACAAGCACCGACCAGAGAGTCGAGTCAGGCCAGCGACAAACGGGCGCAAACCGCCCCACAAGCGGCAGTGGATGCCGGTGGGGATCATGGCCGCGATCAGCAGACTACCGGTGAGAAGTTGTGTGATGGCGATGAGCGCCGCAGCGCACGGGAGGAATCCACCCCTAACCAATGCCACCCACAACAATGCCACCAAGCAGCCTGATTAACACAAAGGCTTGTCCAACTTCTGATGGAACACTACACTTTCCCGAAATCGGCCACTGCTGACCTGTATCACCAGCAAAATTCACCCAAATGAATGCCAAACGCACCAGATATCGGGAAGATGACGAGCGATCACTCCTCGACCAACTGCTGGAAGACTCGCGCCTCTACAAGAGCAGCCAGGATTATCTCGTCCTCCTCGAATTCATTGCGCGGATGAGGAACTTCGCCCCTTTCAATGCGCTCCTCTTGCAGATTCAGAAACCGGGGCTTCAGTTTGCGGCATCCAGGCATGATTGGCGCGAGCGTTTCCACGCCGAGGTGAAGGAGGACGCCAGACCTCTTTTGATCCTGTGGCCGTTCGGACCAGTGGCGCTGGTCTATGATGTGGTCGATCTTGTCAGCGGCAACATCCCTGTCGATGCCCAAGCCTTCGTGGCAAAGGGACCGATCACCGAATATCGCATCACGACATTCATCAAACGGATGAAGGAGAAAGACATCGCTGTCAGCATCACTGATACCGGAGACGGAAAAGCGGGTAGCATCCGAATGACTGCTACACCCAAGGATAAGGATACCCATGGCTCTTACCTGATGAAGATCAACGGCAATCACACTCCAGCCGTTCGCTTCGTCACTATCGCACACGAGTTGGCCCACCTTTTCCTGGGGCACCTTGGGGAGGACAAGAAATGGGGCATCAAGGACCGCCGCCGCTGCACCAACACCCAACGGGAACTAGAAGCGGAGACGGTTGCCTTTCTCGTAGCAAAAAGGAACGGCGTGGAATCGAGATCCGAAACCTATCTCGCCACCTACGTCCGTGACAATCCAGCCATGGAAGATCTTGATTTCTATCAAATGACCCGCGCGGCTGGGCAAATCGAAACTCTGTTGGGTGTTGCGGCACACACGCAGTTCGATCCTCCTGTCCGCCATCAAACGTCACCTGAGATTTCCCAAACCGATGAATTCTACACCCAAAAGATACCGCGGGACCAGATCATGAAAATCATGGCAGTAGCTGACAAACTCTATGATGCCGGGGTGCGTGAACCCAAAGACTTCGCCGCCAATCTCGAAAAGATTGACGGCGGGAAGTTCAAGCAATACTCGCGTGCAATGTGGTATTTACTCATAATGAGCGACCCAAACCTCCCAAATGTAGAGAATTGGGCGAGCGTGTATCGCTCGATTGACTCTCAGATGGTATTGCTTTAAAACAGTTCCTCGTCGATCTCCTTACGGAGTTTGGCGGCGTAGCGGTATTCGGATTTTTCTTTCGGTGCCAAGGTCATCAGGTGGTCTAGCCAGCGTATGGCCTCCTGACGGTCACGTGCCGTTCCTATACCGGCACGGCAGCAACGTGCGAGCGAAAACATCGCCGTGATCCGGAGCTCTCCACGTGGTCGTGTGGCCACCTGTGTCCAGCAACTGAATGCCTCTACCGGATTGTACGCGGGGGATTCGCGGTTCTCGAATATCAGTGCTAGATTATAGTTACTAATCACATTCCCTTCCTCGACCGCTGTTCGCAGCCACTTCACCGCTTCAAAATGATCCTCCCTCTTGCCACACAGCACACGCCCAGCCAGATCTGCTGCATTCCTAGATCCTGCGGAGTGGGCCTTGATAAACCAGTCGGCTGCCTCCCGCTCATCGACTGGAACTCCCGTCCCATCGCGGTATGCAAAGCCAAGCCAGGTCATCCCGCTCTCATCACCCAAGTCAGCGGCGCGACGGAACCACTGGACAGACTCTGCTAGTTCTTCCGGGCTGCGGCCTTCGCGGCGGAGAAGAAGACCGAGGCTGTCCATCGCTCGCACATGCCCGGCCTCCGCAGCCTTCCGAAACCATTCCTCCGCCTGTGCCAAATGCCGTTCGGTCCCACGGCCGCCCTGAAATGCATCACCCAAAGCATGCCAGATGTCAGGGTTGTTCGTTTCCAACTGAGTCAACATCCCGGCGACGGACCATTTCCAAGCAGCTTTGATCCTGCCGACCTCTTCAACCCATTCTTCCCAACGATCCTCCCCATAGAGTTCCTGATAGCCCTTGGAGTGTCGCCGACAGGCGGCTTGATAAGCCTGGAGATAAGAGGACGTACTCACGACTGATCTCAATTGGTTTCAACTCTTTCCTTTGAGCCACTGCCGCCCCTTTTCGGAGATTTCCCAGATGCCGTTCTTGGTTTTCTTCATCCGGCCGTCGTCATTGACCATGGTGTTCCTGGCCCATTGGGCAGAGTTGCGCCAACGGATAGATTTGCCGTCTGAGGGCAGCACGGCGTAGTCGATAGGTTTGAGAGTGCCCTTCATCTTCTCACCCACTCGGTCAAGAACGAGGCGGGTCTTGGCGCTTCCTCCCATTTCCACCAAGGATTCAAGAATCGCCCGATAGAAGGAGGTGTGAGGCGTGACCTCACCCTTCTTCCGTTTGCCGAAGAAGCGCTTGCTCACGATCTCCTGCACCGCCGGGCTGGCGGAGTCGCGGAGGTCTTCCAGCTCATCCCATTCCGCCACTAGACCCTCCACCTTCTTCTCAAAGGCAAGTAGGCGCTTGGCGAACTCGATGACGGAGGTGGCGGTGTCGTAATCGCCGCCCTGCATGGCCTTGGCGCCCTCGCTGCGGATGCGTTGTTCTTCCTCCGCGAGTGAATCGCGGAGGAGTCCAAGGGCGGTGGAAACGTCGTTTTGGTCGGGCTGGGGTTTCATATGGCAAAGTGGTTTGGAGATGGAGCAGTGAGGTTCAGAGTGATGATTCCCCGTGTTCTATCAATGGTTCCTTGGTGAAAGTTTGGGGTTATTGTTCAAATAGAGCGGCAGGAGCGCGTTAAAATCCGCAGCGATCTCCACGGCCAGGATTACACCAGATGCTACGAGTTCGTTTGCGGGGCGCGTGCGTCCAATTATGAGGTTCAACCATTTCCCTTCTTTTACGGCGGACAAATGGTCGGAAAGCGCGGGAAGCTGGATAGACTTCGATGCTGAACCGGGGGCTTCTACGAGCCACCCGCCTTGAACTGGACGGATGGAGCGGTTGAATGCTCCCTCAAATTCCGGATAAGGGTCGGAAATCAGCATTCCGTTGTCGGTCAGTGTTTGGTGAAGCCACGCAGCGTGTGACTCGACTGCCAGCCAGTTCAATAACGAGAGCCAATCAACTCGGGGGTCGTCGGGATTATCAGAACGCTCGATGTAGAACCCGGAGACGGCGGAATCTTCCGACAAGCGGATGAAGAATTTGGACTGCACCCAGGCATCATCGGCACGATAGCGGCCAATTGCGGCCCAGTGGACTTCCGGTCGGCGATAGATTGACCAGGAATTGAAGGGCACCGGTGAATCTATCTGGCGCGTCACGGCTCCGCCAAGTTGTTCCCTCGATCTCCAGTGCGTGCCGTCCACATCGGACTTGAAGTCTCCTGCCAGAAGGCCGTTGAACGTTCTGCCCATCCATACTGGGGATGAGGTTCCCTTGCGGTCTGCGGGGGCATTGGCCTCTTTCTCCATCCGCGTCAGGATCTTTTCCTGCAAGGCGATGGGGGTGGTGATGCGCTCGCCGCTGTCCCATTCGATGAGCATGGATTCGCCCTTGATCACGAGAACTTTGAAGGTGCCTTTCTCATTCTCGTGGGAAGAGCCGACAGTGAAATGATGGGTGCTCATGGCTGGGTTTGGTTCAAAACAATCATGTCCATCTGCAGACTTACATTCAAGCGGATCACGTTGATTCTAGCGGGTGAAATTTTCGCGCGTATGCGAGCAAATCGGAATTCAGTTGGTCGCATTCCGGTGAGAAATGCGCCTCACGGTGGCAGTTTGGGCAGAGGGCCACACAGGTCCAGAGGCGGTCGCTCTTCTCGGCACCGAGGATGTGGTGGACATCGAGGAAGCCGCGGTAGGCGCGGCCCTCGCTACATTCGGGGCTCTCGCAGATGCCATTGCACCGTTTGATTACTGCGCGGCGGACCGCTGGGTCGCGCTTCACACCGGAAACCATCTGTTGGAACCGCTTGCCTTGGTCGCGTCCGAGTAGCGCAAGATCGAGGCCGGCGAGGTCATTGAAGGTGTCGTCACTGGCATTCTGGGTGAGAATGACGGGCAATTGCACGAGATCGACGACACCCGGATGCTGCCACAGCTTTTGGGCGATACTTGGAACCTTTTCGTCTGAAAGCCAAATCGTCGGACTGTCGCCGTTAAGTGCCTGATTTGATTTGCGCCGTCCGGCGACGCCCAATTTGAGGAGGCGGGCGGATTCATCGCGTTGCGCCCTCCATACTTCAGCAACGGAATTCACGGGGATGGTGGCGGCCGTGATGACATTCGTCCCGTCGCTCTGGACGACCAGCAGATGCGTTATCCCATCTTTCATGAGCTTCACTTGATAATTATCCATGTCCGGATCGGGATTCTGGCGATTTACCTTTGCAACAAGCTGTGCAGCAGAATATCCCCGCCCTTTCCCATTCCTTCCTAACCTCCAGCAAAGCTTCACCCGCATGGAGCAATTCCGGCCAGATGGATCGATCGCCAAGATTGTTTGTGACTCATTCACTCCGTATTTCCTTCGATGATCCTTGTTCACGGTGAATGCGCGCTCCTCCAGAAAGGGAGCCAATATTGCACGGGTGACTTTCTCCGCTTGATAGCTTTCTTCGGTTCGGAACGCGCGTGGCATATTCTGATTTAGGAATTTGGATTGCTTCTAATTTTGGGGAACGTGTGATCCATGACTGCTCTGACAGTAACCAGCGCAGCAGCAACCTCTGGTGAAACGAGCCCTGACGATCCCGAATGACTCAGCTTGTTCAATACTGTTGATCTCATAGTTTCGACCGCCTGTTCCAACGCTGGCGGCACGAAGTCCGGAACCTGGCTGCCTTGGATTCTTTGGTGTTCGCGTTCACGTTGACGGGCAACGACTCCGTCCCACATTACTCCAGCGCCAACCTTGTCGGCCTCTGGTTTGAATGGAATCTTGATGCCATTTGTCTCGCAAACTTTCCGGAGCTTCCATTCAAATGCGGAACGAGCATATACGGCAGCTGCTTTTAGATCACGATTGCCCAAGTGCTTGCGCGCAATCTCCAGATCAGCTTCGCAAGGCTGCGACTTTGGGATCAAATGCCCGGTGGTTTCATCGCCGATCAATTCGTGATGCATCCAGCCCGAATCGCAGGGAAGGTGTCCGCGAGCGAGATCGAACCAAACTCTGTCGTGGGTGAAGAGGAAGATTTGATAGTGGCGGAACTCCGGCCGCTTGAGGATATCAAGTATGGGAAGGCGGTTCTGGACCTCGAGTCCGATCAGCGCGTCATCGAGGAAAAGAAAGCGCGGATAGACGGGGTTGTTATAGTCGTTGTCAGAAAGCCTGGTGCCAGCTAGAAAGAGGCATATGGCAAGAGCGGAAAGGCGTGCTTCATTGAGAAAATCCTGCCAGTTAGAAATCTCCCGCCCACGGAAGCGGAGATTCGGCATCAACACAGCACCGTCCAGACAGAGCTTGCGGATGTTCCATGAGACGTTGACTGGTTCGAAAGAAAGTTCGAGTTCTCCATCTGTGAAATGCGCAAGAAACGAGGAAACAAGTGGTTCGATCTCCGGAAGTTTGGCAGCAAAAAACGCATTGAACCGGGCAGCTGCTGCCTCCGCTTGCCGCGTTGGCCTGCGATGACGGCTTTGCGGGCGGGAATTCCAGAGATCGCGTGTTAGATCTCCGATATTGGCTTCACCTCCGCCAGCCAGCTCAACTCTCGCGCCAGACAATACGACATCAGTGGCAAGATCGAATAGTTGGGCGGCAATTCCATCTCTCGGCACGCCATACAAGATCTCATGATCGTCATACAGGAAAGGACGCCGATTCTTCGGCTTGGAATAGAGGTTAGTTCTCAGCAGGGCACGGTAGTCGAGAAATCCCGAACGCCTGGAAGCCTCCACCAGCATACGACGAACTTCCCTATCGACGCCTTGAGGTAGTTGCCCACTCGGAAGGCGAATGGGATGACCTCCCTCCGAAGTCCAAGTGACGACAGGGGGCTCTCCGGCATTTGACTGGAACGTGATGCTGATCTCCTGAGGACGATCTGGGGGCGAAAACTCGTTGCGATGGGCGGTGAGATCGGCACCGCGCTCCTCAAAAAAGCAGCGGAACGCTTGATAGAGAGAAGTTTTCCCCGAACCGTTTTCTCCGTGAAGTAGCAGGTTTTTGCCACCGGAGAGGGCGAGTTCGAAGGGCTCGTCGTAGGCGCGGAAGTTCTGGAGGTGAATCTTCGTGATCTTCATACTTTGCCTTCGATGATGCGGACCGTGTCGAGGGTTTGGAGTTTGTCGAGGGCGATGCGAAGCGAATGGGCACCGTCATGGAGTTCCTCAAACTTCTGGCGAAGGCGCGCGAGTCGGTCTTTTTCTGCGAGGTCCGTCACATCCGGCAGCTTTGCCTTCTCCACAAGGTCAAACAGGTGAAGACCCGCGCCGTGGATTTCTTCCGGGAAATACAACTCATACACCAGCCCGTTCAACACCCGCTCCCAATAGGCCAACATCAACGGGTCGCGGGTGGTTTGGTCGGTGGGGTAAGCGGCGAAGTGGAAGCGGGATGCGAGAAGAACATCGACACACCTGATGATGGAGCGTGTTTGACCTGTGTTGGCGTTGGCGATCGGGAGACCTTTGATGAAACGCGATTCGTAGCTATACCAGCCGCCCCGCATTTGAGTGGCTATCTGGTGATGAAAGAAATCTACGACGTGGCTGTTAAGCAATGCTAGTAACCACTTTGATTCGACACCTTCCTTCGGTAGGATTCCGTATCCGCCGGCAACTCCCCCTGTGAAGAAAAGTTCTCCAGTTTCGTCGAACGCGATCGAAGCCTTGAGCGCCAGATCGGGAGTAAATAGCTTTGGCAGTGGCATCACATCCAAAGCCTGACTGCGGCCATAGGCATACCAATTCGCGCCACTGAATGCCCCGTCTTCTCGCTTTTGAAGGTAATCCCTATTGGCGAAAAGATAGGCCCATGTGAGAGGGTAGTTTTTTTTGAACTTTGCAGCGGAAATGAGCTCCGCCTCGCCGCTTTGATTGTTGGCATAGGGAAAAAGGATGAGACGGTCGGTCTTTGTTAGCAGATATGAGCGGCTGTCTCCACCTTTGATAAGCGGGTGGAAGAGATCTGGTTCTACATCATGCACTTTTTCGGTCTGTGGCGAATAGATCGTGAGCTTGGTCTTCGTCCTTCTGCGTTCTTCAACGATGTAGATTTTGTCGGCACTCGTCTTGATGCCTTGGAAGATCCGTCGCGTCACCGACTCAAGTGTACGCGATTGGCGTTGCAGTAGCTCAAATACGGCCCGGCCTTTCCCAACCGCGAAGTTCCACTTCTCCTTTGAAATGGATGTAGCCGGAAATTTCCCGTCAATTCCGGCTAGAGTCGATTTCCAAGCCTCAAGATCGGCAGCGCGGACGAACTGACACTCCGTCGCGCCCGACCGCGCCAAGAACAAGAGACAGGTGTAGATGCTCGCTCCAGGAAACACCTGCTGTTCGCCGAAGTGGACCACATGTCGGAGGTGCTTTCCGTTGGAAATGACCTCGCGGATTGGTTCACCATACTCAGAATTGAAGAACTTGTGTGGGCAAATGTATGCAAGCTGTCCGTCAGACTTCAGCAGGTTCAATCCCGCCTCAATGAACACGACGTAGATGTCGTAGTTGCCTTTTGCCGCACTTGCGTAGTGGTCCTTATAGAAGGCGACAATCTCGGGGTCCTTCTGCTTGAGCGTTTGGATGCGAATGTAGGGAGGGTTTCCGATCACCACATCGAAACCGCTATCCACCAACTTCACCGCCGTCTCCGTCAGCTCGGACTGTCCGCTTGCTTCGTTGATGAGGCCGAGGTTGCCGCGAAGGGTGGCTGGAGTGCCCGGGCTGTCGAGGCGGACCTTGCCGATGGGCAGGCCGAACATCCATTCTGAGTCGAAAAACGGGGCGAATGTATTTTGATCGTAGGGGTCCCAAGCGGCGAGTTTGGCAGCTGCGGGGGCATCCATGCCGGTTTGCTTAAGCACGGCGCTGAGTTCGGCGCGGATACTTTGATCCTGCTCTTTGCAAGCGCGTTTCTTTCTGGGATCGCGTGCATTGAAATGCTCATGGCGGACAGCTTGCAGGCGCTGTTTGAGCTGCTCCACCTGCTTGTGACTGGCGGCATCGTCACCGAAGAGGCTGGCCTGTTTGAGTTTTGGACGCGGGATCGGGATGAGGGTGTCGGCGGCGACGAGGCGGGTTTCGAGATTGGGCAGCGGGCGGACGCCGAGATTGTTTTCCTTCGGGCAGACTCGCTGGTCCACAACGAGGGCGATGAAGAAGCGGAGCTTGGCGATTTGAACGGCAACGGGCTGGATGTCCACGCCGTAGATGGCGTTCTCTATCAGGTAGAGCTTGCGGCCATAGTCAGAGGAATTGAACTCGAAGGTATTGTTGATTTCCTTGAGCCGCTGTTCGCGGATTTCCCTGTCGCCGGACTTGAAGGCGACTTCGGTTTCGGCAAGGGCGCGCAGACGTTGGACTTCGCGCCAGCGTTCGTTTTCAGGATCGAGCTTCTGAAGGAGGTCCACTAATCGGTGGAGCGCACCCATGGGGAAGGCCCCGGAGCCGCAGGCAGGATCGAGGATTTTCACCCGGCCAATGGCGTCGATGAGAGCGGTTCGGGTGGCGGGCTGGATTTCCTTGAGAGTGGCCTTGTTGGAGAAGAGGTCCTCCAAGGCCCCCTTGCACTTGGGAACCTGGCTGGTGAGGTAGGACTTCAAGGACTCGTCCACCATATAGGTCACAATTTCGCGGGGCGTGTAGAAGGCTCCGAGGGCCTTGCGGGCGGTGGTTTTGGTGTCTTCGTTGTAAGAGGCGAGAAGGTTTTCGAAAACCTTGCCTAACAACTCGGGGTCGAGGGCGATTTCCTCTTCGAGCGGGGTGTTTTCCTCGATGGTGAACTTGTAACGGGAGAGGATTTCGATGAGACCTCGGACCTTCGCTTTTTTGGAACGTGCAGTGCGTTTATCCTCCTCTCCGTAGTCCTTGGAGAGATCCACCGTGCGTTCGGGACCGAAGAAGAGGTCGTTCGGCAGGTGGCACGAGAGCTTCGGATTATCCGAGAAGCCATCGAGGATGGTGTTGTCGGTCTTTTTGCCAGACTTATCGTCGAGACAATCGAAGAGTCCTCCGTTGAGAAACGGGACACGTTTCGCATGGGCGGTCCATGCGGTGGAACTGTGAAATGTGGATTCAAAACGCCAGAGGGTGGTTATGCCGAAATTGGGATCGTAGCGCTCGCCCTCTTTCTTGCGTTCCCGGAAAGCACGCTGCTCCGGTGGCATGTTGAGCGTGCCGAAAAACAAGTTCTGAAGGATGGCGTGATAGTAGGCGGGTGAGGAATCGGGCTTCTTCGGATCGGTGGCCGGATGAAAATCCTTGATGAGTTTTTGCAGGCTGTGAACGCGAAAGAGATCGGCAGGGATGAGGCGCTTCTCAACGAGGAACCAACAGAAGATCATCCGGGTAAGCAGCCGGATGAGAAAGAGGGATTTCTCCTGCTCAGTATCGCAGTGCTCGGGCAGGCGGATTACGCCGTCCTCTACCTGATGGAGCGCCCAGAAATACCAGTCGGCAATTTCGCGGTAGAATGCGTTAGAGAGCGCGTAGGAATCGAGCCTCTTTTCCCATGCGGCGTGGAGTTGAACGAAGTTCGGGATTTCATCGAATTCGCGCAGGCTCGGCAGGGCGAAATCATTGAGGATTTCGAGGTGGGCGCGGATGGGGTCGGTGCAGCGGATGTCCTTGATTAGGGTGGCCTTGTCGAGGACGTCCTTGGCGGAATCCCGCTTGTTGAGCCTCCGCCGGATGATGGCGATGGAAACGAGGGGTTCGTCCTTTTCCCCATGCCGGAATAGCACAATGGCCGGCATCGGCAGGGGCTTATTGATGAGGCGGGCGATGGTGGTCAGGTCGCCACGGGTGTAGGTGCCATGTGGCAACTCGGCGGCAAAGAAGATGTAGGACTGGATGCGCTGAGCATCGATGGTGTGAGAGGAATCGAAAAGGTCGCCGTGTTTGGAAAGCTCCTGGTCACCTACTTGGAAGAGAAGATGGAGGGACTTGAGGCGGCGGAGATCGGCCTGATCTTTGTTAGTGAGCGGTTTGACCGTTCCCGAGCCAAGTTCAATGAAGGTTTCGAGCGTCCAAGGTGCCGTGCGTTCCGACTCGTATCCCAAGGCGTTGAAGAGGGTTTTGGCGGAAGCCATGAGGTTTCCTTTGGCGCATGAGGCGAGGGCTAACTGAATGTCTTCGCGGAGGTCGGTGGAAGTGGCCATGTGATTGACTTCAGGAAGGCTTGACGATAGCGAGCCAGGTGACGAGTTCCCAATCCCCTTTGTCGGCAGAGGCGGATTCTTCGGTGGTGGGTAGGAGTCCGTCGCGACCGGAAAGCAGGTTGACCGCGGCGCGTTTCTGGAAAGTGGTCTCGATGGCACGCAGGGCACTAGCGATGAGGGCGGCGTAATGGCTCATGTCCGCGCCGTTGACGGTGACGGAATCGAAATGGGCGCAGAGTTTGGTGAAGGCGCTGGATTTCCCGGCGGCGAGGTCGCGGAGAAGATTCAGCGACTCCTTCGGTTGGGCGAACGAGAAGCGGACGGTGCCGTCATCGTGGAGGTAAACGAGGAAATGGGGAGCGAGCGGGTTCAGCTTTTCCCCAGTGCTGGATTTTATGTCCACTTGGGAGGCGCGGCGGAGGCAGAACAAGGCACCCGGATGGATGGGCGGCGCGTGTTTTTCCGGTGGTGGCACCACGGCGTAGAGACCGAGCGGGGCTTCCTCCAACTCGGCCCGGCGACTTTCAAGGAACTGGAGGAGTTCGAGGCGGAACTCGTCTAGCGAGAAGCTTGTTAGATTAGGTGAATCGTCAAGGTCTTCGAGATCGATGACTTCGTTCTGGAGTTTCTTGAGCTGTTTGTTTCTGAACTTGAGATCCTCGTCGATCAGATCTTCGAGTTGATCGGCTTCCAGCAGGTTGTCCGTCTGAGTGGCGGCGAGGTCGGCCAAGGCCATGCGGGCCTCGACGCGGTGTTTTACGTTCAGATAGAGGTCCAGGTCAGCCACGGGCCAGAAATTGACTAGCTGAACGGAGTCATTGAGCGAGCCGATCCGGTCGATCCGGCCGAAGCGTTGGATGATGCGGACCGGGTTCCAGTGGATGTCGTAGTTGATGAGGAAATCGCAGTCCTGGAGGTTCTGTCCTTCCGAGATACAATCGGTGGCGATGAGCAGGTCGATTTCCTCAGTCTGATTCGGGAAGTGGTTTTTCTGTTCGGCCCGGCGTTTTGCAATGGGCGAGAAGTTGGTGAGGATATCGTCGTAGTCGGTGGTTCCGAGGGATGTAGCGTTGTCGCCATCGCCGAGGACGCGGGCAAGGTGGATGCCGAGGTCGTTCCGCGCCCAGTCGTTGACCTGGGTGTGGAGGTATTTGGCGGTGTCCGCGAAGGCGGTGAAGACGAGGATCTTCCTGACGGCTTTGCCATTGCGGTTGGTGCTGGGTTTCGCGATCTTCCCGGAGATGAGTTCCCGGAGCTGGGCGAGCTTGGCATCGCGCGCCGGTGTGACCCTATCCGTCTTATCGAGCAAATACTGAAGCTGAACTTTGTCACGTCGGACGGCTTGGAGCCATTCGTCACGCTTGAGGTGGCCAAGGTGGAGCTTGCGGCGACCGCCGATGGTGAAGCCCTTGACAAGGTCGGGATCGATGTCTGGATCTTCGAATTGGTCGGGAAGCACGGAATCGAAGTCGAGACCCCCGTTAGATTCCGCATGGGTCTCGAATTTTTCGATCTTGGCTTCAAGGGAGTCGATTTTCTCGATGGTCCGCTGGAGGGTCAGGCGGAAGGAATCCACCGAGCTTTCCAAGCGTTTGAGGAAGTTGATCTTCATCATGGCGACGAGGATGCGCTCGCGGCCTTGCTGGGTGAACCCGCCGAGAATCTTGTCCTCGTAGGCGGCACGGGTCGCGGTCGGGAGGTCGTCTCGCAAGTAGCTGGTAGGGTGATAGAGCGCGAGGGTGAGTGCGTCGATCTCCTCGTTGAGTTTCTCGAAGGAGAGGAACTTGTCGCTCAGGTCGATGGGCGGATGGATGGAGATGGGGGCGGGACGCTTGGGGAAGCCACCAAGGCGCTTCATCTCGTCCTTATAGTAGTTTTTGATTTGGGTTCGTGACCGGGCAATGCTGAGACCGTCGAGGAGTTTGAAGAAGTCGCCGCCAATGGCCAAGAGGAGATCCTTGGTGGTGCGCTCCTCGGGTTTCCGCTTCGACCAGGTGGTGAAGTGGCTTTGTGCGATGCGGGTGGTGTCCTTGACCGAAGCAATGCCGAGAGTTTCCTGAAAAGATTGGTTGGCAAGGTCACTTCGAGTCACGTCACCGCCGGCGATGAATGAAATCTGGTTCCGTAAGTCGGCAAGCTGATTGTTGACCGGCGTGGCGGAGAGCAGCAGGACCTTGGTGCGGATGCCTTGCTGGATGATGTCCTCCATGAGTCGCTGATAACGGGTGCGGCGAACGGATTCATTGGGGTCTTTGGCTTCGCGGATCGCGTTGTTACGGAAGTTGTGTGACTCGTCGATGACGATGAGGTCGTAATTTCCCCAATTGATAGTGGCCAGGTTGATGCCATCGACATCACCCTTTTCCCGCGAGAGGTCGGTGTGGGACAGCACGTCGTAGCGGAAGCGGTCCTTGTCGAAGGGATTGAGGGTGTCATTGGAGCGATAGACGGTCCAGTTTCGGCGGAGCTTTTTCGGGCAGAGGACGAGGACCCGCTCGTTTTTCAGCTCGAAGTATTTGATGACGGCGAGGGCTGTGAAGGTTTTTCCGAGGCCCACACTATCGGCTAGGATGCAGCCATTGGTAGCGAGGATCTTGTTGATGGCGGCTTTCGCTCCGTCCTTTTGGAAGGAGTAGAGGGTTTGCCAGATGCCGGTGTCGGGGAGCGCCGTGCGGGTGAGGGCGTCGTCGAGATCCTTCGCGCCGTCGATGTAATCGCGGAACAAGTGGAAGAGCGTGAGGTAGTAGATGAACTCCGGTGGGTGATCGGCATGGAGCCGGTCTAACTCCGCGAGAACCTTGTCGCGAACATCGCTGGTGATGGTTTGGTCGTTCCAGAGTTCGTCGAACCATGAACGGAGTTCCGCAACGTCGCGCTTGGAATCGACGATGAGATTCAGCTCGACGTTGTTTCCTGAGGATTTGAGGCCGAGGCCGGGGACAGTGAAATTCGAGCTGCCGAGGATGGCTTGATCTAGCCCATCTTTACGGATGTGGTAGAGCTTGCCGTGAAGAAATCCCGAACGGGTGACAGAGCGGATCGCCACCTTGTCGCGGATCCAGGCGGCGCATTCGCGGGCGACCTGTTTCTGGGTAAGCTGGTTGCCCAAGGTCAATTCCTGCCGCTCATTGCCGAGGATGAACCGGCGTCCTTCCTTTTTCTCCTTCTCCAGACTGGTGACAGAGGACGGTTCCCCGAACAGGAACCGGAGGTGATCAGCAGACTCCAACGAATCCTTGAGAGCCGCGTATGCATGAATGGTGAAATATGCCGATACAAAAGAGAGTTCGGAGCTCGGCAGGATGTTCTTGATGAGAAACTGCCCGACACTACCCCTTGAGTAGTTGTCTCGGAGGCCGGATTCGTTTGGTGGGTTGGACATCGGGGTAGTCGCTCGCGTTGTGGACGGGGGTTCGCAGCCAGGCGCTTGTCTGCCCAACACCTTCGCTTCCACCCCCATTCCAGACTAACGGCGGCGGAGGGCAAAGCGGAAAATGCGGTTTTCTTCGTCAGATTCGCGCATGATCGCACTACTGCTCTGATTTTCCACCTTGAGGCATAGCGCCCCCGAGGGCACCGATGACGATTTGGATATCCACCAGAATCCTGCCGATCAGTGCTTTGGTGGAAAGGCCTGCAAATGCCGAGGTCAAGGCCAGGCACTCGAGGATGACAAAGAGGGTAAGCAGGATGGCTGCGGCGATCTTGGGTTCGCTGGTCATTTTGACTGGCACTATTCCGGCGCAGGCCACTATCACACCGAAAAAAAAGACCAGTGGCAGTCCGATCCACCAAGGACTGTGTTCCACAATGCTACCGGTGAGAAGTTGTGTGATGGCGATAAGCGCCGCAGCGCACGGGAGGAAAGCCAGCCAACCGCGCGCTAAACGCGCACACCGAGATTCTCCACTTCGACAAGATTGTCATTGATGCCAAACGCCGTCACAAAGCGTTCTTTGAAAAGCTTGGAATCGGATGATTTGTGCCATGAATACGTTATTGGCGAACTGCTATGTGCGGAGAGGTGATCTAAGGTTGGAATTTGTGGATTCTGTGACGTAAGAACAGAAAGCTACGGCAATCTGAAACGATAAAATCCTATATGGAACTTGGCGGATTTGTTCCCACTTTCGTTCTCAAAACAGCCTAACAATAGGCTCGGAATCCTTAACTCGTTGAAAATCAAGGAAGTGGA
>CAYWLC010000028.1:0-23282 GCA_964458895.1 uncultured Luteolibacter sp.
TTTCCATCACCGCCTTCGGCGCGTTCATGGAAGTGCTGCCCGGCAAGGACGGCCTCATCCACGTTTCCGAACTGGCCGAAGGCCGTACCGAAAATGTCGAGGATGTCGTCAAAAAAGGCGAAATCATCACCGCCAAATGCCTCGGCGTGGACGAAAAAGGCCGCGTGAAAATGTCACGCCGCGCATGGTTGCGCGAACAAAAAGCCGCCGCGGCCGAAACCACCACCAACCTCGCGGAATAAGCGACTGTTGTTAGAGTATCCGAAGCCGACGTCCTCGCAAGGGACGTCGGTTTTTCGTGAGAAGTTCCATCTTCAGGTGGTTTTGCAACTGCCCGCGTTGTTCACTTGTTTCCCTTGAGGAGTCTTTGATGATATAAATTTCCGCGTGCAATATTCCACTGCAATAGCGAGGACGATCGAAATCGCAAAAAACAATATAAGCCATGCCGAAATCGCAAACCATATATGACCCTCGGAAAATAAGAAATGGTTCATTGCATCATAAGCGGTCCCGTTTTCTTCATATCGAAAAGCGCCATATATGATTGGCACCGGGAATCCATACCATTTAAATTGGACAATACTACCCAGGTGTTCCATATTTTCAATATGCGCCTCAGGTTTACCCAACATCACGTATAAACAACCAATAAGCATACATATAAAAAGGCATGCAACGGTAGGACTATGTATTTTCATTAATTTCTGTGGTTTAATTCAATTCTTTTCCTGCTTTCCTGCTTTCCCCATTCCAAATTCTTCTCCTGACGAGCTTGGCGTTTCGATTTCACTCAAGCTGATGAACGGGACGAGACGTCCGTTCCCCTTATTGGGCTCACTCGCCGCCGCGTTTGATGCGGGCGCGCCAGCGGGCGGCCTCCTTGGCGTCGGCGGGGCCGCCGATGCCTTTTTCTAACATGACAGCGAGGTTTTTCTGGGAGCCGAGGTGGCATTGTTCCGCGGCGCGGAGGTACCATTTGCGGGCTTGCGCGGGGTCCTTTGGCACGCCGAAGCCTTTATCATAACAGAAACCAAGCGCATGTTGTCCGTCGCGGTCGCCACGTTCCGCGCATATGGCGTACCAACGGACCGCCTGGGTGGCATCGCGGGGCACGCCGAGCCCCATTTCGTAGAGCCAGCCGATGCTGGCATAGGCGCGGGCGTCGCCGTTGTCCACGGCCAGTTGATAGAACTTGAGGGCCAGCGCATGGTTCTGGGAGACGCCGTGCGCATCGCGGTAACAATCGCCGAGGCGGCGCAGTGCGAGGACGTTGCCGGCCACGGCGGCCTTTTTGTACCAAGCCACCGCCGCCTGCGAGTCGCGGGTGGTGCCTTCTCCGAATTCATAGGCGTTGGCAAGGGTGACCATTGCGGGGACGTGGCCGTGTTGGGAGGCCTGTTTGAGCCAGAAGAAACCCAAGGCCATGTCTTTGGTGCAACCGAACCTGCCGGAACGCGTGGCCCTTGCCAATTGATAGGCCGCTTCGGCGTCACCACTTTTGGCTTCGCGCATCAACTGATCCAACACGTCTTCATTCGCGGCTGGGGCTGTGCTTGGTGGAGTGGCGGAACTGGATGCAACCGCCGATATCGGGTCCGCATAGGACGGAGCGGTGTCGGATGCCATGGTATGGCATGCCAAAGCGGCTGTGATCGCCGCAGCCAGGCCGCACCAGCGCAGGTGGGTCGGCGTCCTGAAGTCGTCAGGTTTTCTAACAAAACATGCCGGGTCAAGCGGTTTGCCTGGAGTTTCCATAGGGGTGGTGATGAGGGATGGGTGGCGATGTGGGCGGTTCATTTCGCCGGGACGGTCTGGCCCTTGCTATTGACCGTGGTGCGGCTCAGCACGCGGCCGTTTTTGTCATACTCCGTGGTGACGGGCACGCTTTTGCCGGTGGCGTCCTTCTGATAGGTGAGCACCGTGCGTTTGCCGTCGGGTCCCGTGAGGGTGCCACCTTGGGACGGGGTCTCCGGCTTGGGTTTGTCGTTGGTTTTCGTTTTGGTGCCGGGCGGGTCCATGCCGGTCAACTTGTTATATTCTCTAACCAGGGTGGCGAGATGACCTTCGATTTCAGCGATGTAGCCTTCCATGCCCTCGGCACCGCTGGACCGGAGCAGGGCGAGCGCGCTGCGGGTCTTGGCAATGCCGTCGGCTGTCATGGCAATGGCTTTTTGTTTTTCCGCCATCGCCGCCTTCATCAGGGATTCTTCGGCTTTTTGTCTGGCGAGTGCTTCCGCTTCGGTTTCGGCGGGTTTGGCTGTCTCCGCTCCCGGTTTGGCAGCGGTTGCTGCATCACCCTTGGGCATCGTGGCGGTGCTTTGCTTGTCAGCCTGGGCTTGCTTGTCAGCCTGGGCTTGCTTGTCAGCCTGGGCTTGTTTGTCAGCCTGGGCTTGTTTGTCAGCCTGGGCTTGTTTGTCAGCCTGGGCTTGCTTGTCGGCCTGGGCTAGCTTGTCGGCGGGAGGGGCTGGGGCTGTTTCCTGAGTCGGTGGCGGGGCATCCGGAATATTCTTGGTCAGGCTGGCGGCGTCAGACTTGGCCTTGTTGTTATCCTTGGCTTGTTTGAGGATGGCATCGCCGTCGTCCTCGGTCTTTGGCAGGGTGCTGGAATCCGCTGCATCTTTGTTAGATCCTTCCTTCACTTTTTCGCGCAATTCCTTCACGGCCTTTTGGGTTTCCGGATCGCCGGGGTGATTGACATAGGCGTCCGCCACCTGTTTGGCTTTCTCCGGGTCGATGCCGCGGGAAACGTAGAAATCCGCAAGGTCCTTGGCCGCGCCTTGTTCCCGTTCCTCGTCGGTGGGTTTCATGCCGACCAGTTCCTTGGCTTTTTCCTTCAGGTGTTCGGCACCGAGGCCAAGGTTCTCACTGCCGAGGTTTTGTTTTTGTTGATTGATCAACTCACCAGCCACTCCCTTTTCGGTGAGTCCGCCGCCGATTTCAGCAAGGTCCTTGCCGGTTTCCTTGACGAAATTGCCGGCTTTTTTGCCCTTTTCCACCAGTCCGGTGGCGACCTCCTTGGCGTTGTCCTTGACTTCCGAGCCATAGGTTGTTAGAGTCTCGCCGATGGTGGGGTCCACCGCCACGGGCTTGGGGATTTCCTTGCCCATGCGGTCATAGTTGTCTTTGAGCGGCGTGTTGTCGCCGCGGGCGCGGGCGTCCATGATGCGGTCCACTTCCTCCTTGCTGAGGTGTCCCTCCTTGCGGAGGTCCACGCGGATTTGTTGGTCGTTGGCGGATTCCGCATTGGCGCGTGCCTGATCCTGTGCGCTGTTGGCCTCGTCGCGGTTGGTACCCAGGCGTTCCTTGACCATCTGGCCGGTGCCCAAGGGTGAACCGACCACGCCGTCGACCGTCTGGATGGCGGTTTCGCGTAATTTTTTCATGTCGCCTTCGACGATCGCTTTTTTTGCATCCTCAGCACCTGATAGAATATCGACCGCCTGCATACCCTTGCCCGCGGCATCCATCACCTTGCCGAACTTGCCGCTCGGGGCTCCTTCCGGGCCGTCCACCTTCGGGCGGCCTTCCGGCTCGGAAGTGGCCCCGGCGGATTTGTTAGATTCGGGGCTGGCGGTCTTGGGGGCACCGTCGGCATCGGGGGTTGATTTGTTAGATCCGGCGGTTTCAGTAACCTCGGTTTTCGGGCGGTTATCCGCTTCGGGGTTGGTCTTGGTGGTGCTGTTGGGTTCGGGCTCGGCGGATTGCGGGTGGCTGGCCTTTTCGGCGTTGGCCTTGGTGGTTTCCTCGATCTTGATGCGGGAATCCACCAGTTCCTCGCGCAGTTTTCTAGCCTCCGAGGTTTGGCCGGAGGCTTCCAGATCCTTGACTTTTTGTTGGGTGGCGGCGAGTTCGGTATCGGCTTTCGCACGGGTCTTGGTTTCGGCGGCATCGAACACGTCCTTGCTGGTCTGTTGGATTTTTCCGGCATTTTCGGCGGTGAGCTGGGAGCGGCCCTCCTTCATGTCAGTCATTTGATTGCGGAAATCCTCGGGTGTGCCCTGGATGTTGTTTTTCTTCATGATGCCGGCGAGTTCATCGTCGGAGAGATGGTCCATGGTCTTGGTGGTGCCCTTGATCATGTCCTGGGCCTTGCCGGGGTTGTTAGATAAATCGGCGGGATCGCTGGTCAGGCCGCTCATGGCCTTTTTCTTGTGGTCCTGGACTTGCACGTAATCGCGGCCCGCCTGGGCCGGTTCGCCCGCGCTCGCTTTTTTCATGGATTCGGAAACATAGGTTTCCTTGTTGGCCGCATTGACCTCGACCTGAGTCTGGTGGGCGCCGGTGCCCGGGCGCCCGAGCGCCCCCTCCTTGTTGACCGCCATGTTCAAATCGTCGCCGATCTCGACGGTGCTGGCGGTGGATTTGACCTCGGCCTTGATGCCCATGTCCTTGATGACATCCTTGACCTTGTCTGCCGTGCGGGCCCCGCTGCCGTAATCCGCATCGCCCGCCATGCCGCGGCCTTTCGCACCCGTGGCATCGGTACCCTGTGATTTTCCCGCTCCCTTGGAGGTCTCATTCTGGCCGCTCGCAGTGCGGCGGTTCGCCTCGGTGATGATCGCATCCTGGATCACGGCGCGCTGCTTGGCCATCGACTTGCTTTCCGCGAGATGCCGGGCGTTTTCCTGGGCGATGCGTTCATTGCGCGCCGGGCTTTCCGGTTGTTTTGCGATTTCGTCCAAGGTGGACTGGTGCTGCATTTTTTCAGCCGCCCAATCGCCCTGGATGCGTTCCCAATCGCGGCCGTATTGTTTCAAGTCCTGAGCCCGCAGCGTGGTGGCCGGCAGCCATACCAATATCCATGCCAGCAATAGTCCGGAAACAGGGCGGGGGATCCACATGTCATGATGATGATTGCCACTCATGGGTGGTTTTCTAGACAAACCATGGCTGTCAGGTCAAGTCGGAAGAGGCATTGGCCTCCGCATATCATGCCATGGTCTTGCCTTGATGACCGCTTGACCGCGAGCGCCGTTGACATCCATGATTTGCCCATGCGAATCCTCACCGGCCTCCAACCCAGCGGAAAACTCCACGTCGGCAATTATTTCGGCGCGATGGAACCCGCCGTGCGCCTTCAGGAAAAGGGCGAGGCGTTTTATTTCATCGCGGATTACCATGCGATGACCTCCTCGCAGGATCCGGCGGCCATGCGTGAAAACGTGCGGGAGTTGGCGGTGGATTTCCTCGCCTGCGGCTTGGACCCGTCGCGCGCGGTGTTTTTCCGGCAGAGCGCGGTGCCTGAGGTCAACGAACTGGCATGGATTCTATCAACGGTCTGCCCGATGAGCCTGCTGGCCAAGTGCCATTCTTACAAGGACAAGACCGCCCAAGGCATCGCGCCGAATCACGCGCTCTTCGCCTATCCCGTCCTCATGGCCGCAGATATCCTGCTCTATGATTCCAATCAGGTGCCGGTCGGCAAGGACCAGAAACAACACCTTGAAGTCACCCGTGACATCGCGGTGAAACTCAACGAAACCTACGGTGAGGGCACCGTGGTCATACCCGAACCGATCATCCGCGCAGACACCGCCGTGGTCGTGGGACTGGATGGCCGCAAGATGAGCAAGAGTTATGGCAATACCTTGCCGATCTTCGGGGAGGAGAAACCCTTAAAAAAACTCCTCATGAAAATCCCCACCGACTCGACCCCCGTGGAGGCTCCCAAAGCCACGGAGAACTCGACCCTCCTCGCTATCTATAAGTTGTTTGCCAGCGAGGCGGACTATCAAACCATGGTGGAGGATCACCAACGCGGCGGCACAGGCTATGGCGATTTTAAAAAACGCCTCGCGGACGCCTACTGGGATTTCTTCGCGCCGATGCGCGTGCGGCGGGCGGAAATCCTCGCGGACCCGGGGTATGTCGACCGAGTTCTAGCAGATGGTGCCGCCCGCGCCCGCGAGGAATCCGCCAATGTCCTCGGTCGCGTGCGCAAGGCCGTGGGACTTGTTGGGTAAATGCTCAAAAGCGGAAACGTTGAAAAGCTGAAGAGTTGAAAAACTGAAAAACTGAAAATCGCATCATGAAAAAACGTGTCATCTGTTTGTTAGTCGATGGTTTTGAGGAGATCGAAACCGTCACCCCGGTGGATGTCCTGCGCCGCGCGGGTATCGATGTGGTGATCGCCTCGCTGGCCGGAAAAACCGCGACCGGTCGCTGCGGCATCCGTGTGGAAGCGGATTCGGAGCTAACTGAATTGGACGTGTCTGCATTCGACCTGTTGTTGATTCCCGGCGGCCCCGGGGTGGCCGCGATGCGGGCGGACGGGCGTCCGGCGGCCCTCGCGCGTGAATTTGCCGCCGCTGGCAAAGCGGTGGCAGCCATCTGCGCGGCGCCATTGGTGCTGATGGACGCCGGCTTGCTGGCCGGGCGGCGCTTCACCGCCTATCAATCCGTGCGGGCCGAACTCGGCGGCGGCCTCGACGAGCGCGTGGTCGTGGATGGAAAGCTCATCACATCCCGCGGAGCCGGAACCGCCCTGGATTTCGCGCTGGCCTTGGTCGCGCATCTTGTGGATGCGCCGACCGCCGGCCGAGTGGCGGCTGAAATCATGGCCTAGGGACGCGCGCGTATTGAGCGCTTGCCTTTGCCGTTCACCTCGGGGATGTTGCGCGCGTCGTGACTGCCGTGCCGCGTAAACCGTTCTGGCTCTATCCCAACCTGCTGAGCCTTGATGCTCCGCTGGTCGCGACGGCATGGCTGTATGTTTTTGCCAGAACATGGCGGCTTTATCTTCCGTGGGAGCTTTACGCCGCGCTCGCTCTCGCGGTGTGGGTGATCTATGTGGCGGATCGTTTGCTGGATGTGTCGATGCTCGAAGGATCGACCACGCCGCTCGAACCCCGCCACCAGTTCCACCGCGATCACCGGGGAGTATTCCGGGCCGGTTTGGGTGCGGCGCTGGTGCTCACCCTGCTGCTGGTCTCGACCCGCCTGCCGATGACGCTATATAAATATCTAACATTCGGCGCGGTTCTCGTTGCGGGGTTCTTCGGCCTGGCCATGATCTCCAGCCACGACAAACATGAGATTTCCTATACGAAAAACATCCTTGCCGGAATCGCCTTCGCCTTCGGCACGGCAATGATGGCTCATTTGTACCGCTACGAACTGGGTATCGGCGATCTGATTGTTTCCGGCGAATTCAAATGCTTCGCCGTCCTGTGCATCCTCAATATTTCCGCCATCGACTTGTGGGAACACGCCGCCCGCTCACCCGATCCCGAAATCAAGGCCCATGACGAGCTGGCCCTGACTCTTCCCGTCACCCTGTTAGGCGCGGCCGCCATCGCCTATGCCGTGTTCGTGGACCAACTCGCGAGCCGCCCGTTTTTCCACGCGATTCTAACAGGATCGGCGCTGCTTTACATCCTCAACCGTTGCCGCGCGCGTTTCTCGATGGATGCCCTGCGTGTGCTGGCGGACGGGGTGATGTTGGTCCCCGTCCTCGTATATCTCGCGTTCTCACGCGCTTGATGCTATAAATGACTCAGAGTTAAGGGGGAAAAGGATAAGGAGTGGGCCTTCACTGGCCCCCGGCCGTTGATTCCCGCCCACTGGACGAGTTCAACACGCTCAGCGCCATGGCCTTGCGCGAGTTCCGCAGTTGAAGGGCAAGCCAGGTGCTTGTTAGAGTGAGGACGGCCAGCCAGAAGTAAAACGCCATGGGCACGGCGCGCGCCATTTCCTCCGGAAGTTCTGAGATCGAGAGCAGTGATCCCGCGGCATAAAACGGCAGACTGACCGGTGAAATGGCCATGAGCCACGAGGCCAGTGGCAGCATGCCCGTGATCACGCTGAGCACCGCGCCGGTCATGAGGGGGACCACGCCCACGAAGATGACCACAAGTCCCAGCACGCGTCCGCCCCTCGCTTCTAACAGAACCTGGAAACCCACACCGCCCGCAAACAGGACCGCCGTGAAATAGCCTAGCACCGCCAGCGGCACCGAGTGGCCGGGAAACCAGACGGACTCGACCAAGGCGCGTGTGAACACAAACCATCCGACCGCACCGGCGAGTGCCATCGCGGCCACAAACCAAAACGAGGTGGCGGCATCCGCCAGCCATGGCAGTGATGATTGTTCCTGTTTGCGCGCCCGGCGCCAGCCGCGCAGTTGATGATGCGCGCTGGGGGTGATGATCGCGCCGAGCACGAAGATCGACGCCAGGGTGACGAAGCCGTAGATGCCGGACATCAGCACCGCTTCAGTGGGTTTGGGCGACCAATCCCGCATCAGGTGCGTCATGTGATAGAAACCGCGCGACGGGAACAGATTGCCGGGTTCGATCAAGGGCAGCGCGTTGCCCAATAACAGAATCTGAATCCAGATGAAAAACCCGGTGGCCCAGGTTTTTTCCAGCAGATGGGATTCCGCACGCCGCCATTTCCGGCAGAGCATGACGATGAAGGTCAGGATCAATCCGCTCTGCGAGAACACGGTGAAGACCGCCTCGGAAAAATCCAGGTTGAAGAACTTCACGCTCGGAAACAGATTCTGCTCCAGCTTCGCCGCCGTACTTGCCACCGAGGGCAGGATTCCGGGCAGGCTTTCCTCGAAAACCGGTGTGATGGTTAGATATTTGAAGAACACCAGCCCGAACTTCGCCATCTGCGGAATGATCGTGTAGAGGCAGAACACCAGGCCGATGGATGCCAGGAAGGCCCAGCGGCGGTTTTTCACCACCGTGCCGGTGATGAGACCGGTGAAATGATAGAGCAGGGCGGAACTGAAAAACACCACATAAAGTGGCAGCCAGACATGCCATGCCACGTGCCCGCGCCATAGGCACCATGCGGTGAATGGTGCCGTGGCCAGCACCAGCGCGTATTCCCTGACCGGCAGGCCGAAGAGGTAGCCCACCACTTTCGCCAGGGGCGCCATCGGGATCAGGCGCTGGTAATCGATCACCCCCTCGTCGCGCTCCGCTGTCATGCCCCCTGACACCTGCGCGGTGCCAAGGATGAAGAGAATCAAACTTTGCGCGATCAACAATGGAATGATGCCCACGCGCGCGGCATCCTCGGGTTTCATATGGCCGTGCGTTCCCGCGGCGTGCGACATCGCCACGATGAACCCGGCGATGATTACCACGATCAATATGGCCACACCCAGGCCCTGCGGGCGTAGGCGCGACTGGCAGTAACGCCGGAAAATCGGGTTGTTCCAGACATTCCATGCGGCATGCCGGTGGGGGCTAATAGAATCAGGTGGGTTCATGGGCGGAGGTTGGTTTCGGCGACTTCCACCAGGATGTCCTCGAAGGACGAGCGTTTTTCCTCGAAGGCACGCATGCGGATGCCAAGGTGTACCATGCCTTCCATGAGACCGGCCTGGGCGTCATCACTGCCGGAAAATCCGAAGATGACCTGTGACCCGGAGATGCGGATGTCATGCACGTCCGCCTGGGTCGCCAGCCAACGCGCAGCCTCATCCTCGCGGGCTAGCAGAGTTACGGTTAGAGAGCGTTCGGTGCTGCCGAGTTGGTGTCGCACCTGATCCACGGTGCCCGATGCCAGGAGACGTCCGCGGTTCATCACGCAGAGTGAGGAGCACATCTCCGCCAACTCGCTGAGGATGTGGGAACTGACGAATACCGTGGCCCCGTCGGTGGCTAGCTTGCGCAGGGCGTTGCGCAGGTCCCGCCGGGCCAAGGGGTCCAGACCGCTCGCCGGTTCATCAAGGATGAGCACGCTGGGACGGTGCAGCAGGGTTTTGGCCAGCACCACACGCTGTGTCTGCCCGCGTGAGAGTTCCTTGCACCATGCGCCGTGCTGGTTCGTTAGAGCGACCTCCTCCAGACACTGCGCCACGCGCTCGCGACGTTGCGTGCGGTTTCCCAGACCATAGGCTGCCGCATGAAATTCCAGGAACTCCCACACCTTGAGATCCGATGGCACGGGTGCGAGGTCGGGCATGTAGCCGATGATGCGGCGGGCGTTTTCCATGTCTTCCAACACATCCACGCCATCCATAAGCACCTCCCCATAGGTCGGCTCCAGCAGTGTGGTTAGAACCCGGAAGGTGCTGGTTTTGCCGGCCCCGTTAGGTCCCACCAAGCCGAACACCTCGCCGCGCGGAACGCTCAGCGTGAGATCGTCCACCGCGGTGAAGCTGCCATAATCAACGCGCAGGCTGCGCACGTCAATGGCCGCTCGGGGCAGGGGAGGCGGATCGTTCGTCATGGCTCAATGGAAGTCGGAGCCATCGAGTGGCGACCAATCGGGCGGCAGGGAGAGGCCGATGGAAGCCGCATCCTTTTGCGCCTCGTCGCGCAGGCGTTGTTGTTCGGCAGCGTAGGCGGCGCGTTGGTCGGGACGCAGGACTGAGAGTATCGCCCCCGGGCGGTTAGATGAAGATGTCGCTCCGGCATTCTCGTCTATGCCTTCAAGTTTCATGGCGGGATCATAGTCGCGCGAGGAACGCGCCGCGATGCCGAACACCTGGTTGCGCTGTGCCTCATCAAGGTGGACAATGCCGTCCAGCCTCGCGACCTTGCTATCTGCATCCTGTTGAACATGCTCGGCGCGCTGGGCCATGCGCTCGTTTTTGAAGTGGGTGAGTTTGTCGCCGCTCAGGGTTTGATCCATGAACGCGTCCAGGCCATCGTCGGGCCGGATGTCGCGTGACGCCTTCACCAAATCCTCGATTCGCGTGCCGTCCCGTGCCACCAGATCGCTCCAGCGTTTGGCATTTTCGACGGATTTCTCCTCGAACCATTGCTTGAGGGCCGCCTGCTGTTGGGTTGTTAGATCGTATTTGCGCGCCAGCTCACCGGTCATGCTTTCGATCATCCGCTTCTGGTCCTTGAGACGCATGCGGTCAAACAAGGGTGCCAGATCCCGCAGCAACGGTTGCGTGGCGCGAAAGATGTCATCGGGGCTGACCGGGCGGCCTTCGCGGATGTCCTCGGCGATGTCGCGCAGGCCGTCCTTCACGGTCCGGCCCGGGCGGCGTTGGCGTTGTGGGTCGCTGCCTTCCAATGCGGCAATCCGGTTGTGGGCCCTTTTCAATTCCAGTTCCAATTTATTGGCGCGTTGCTCCGGTGATCCGGGTGCTCCTGGCATGCTTTGTAGAAACATCCCAACTCCCGCCCCGCCGATGATCAGGCCGATGACGAGCGGGATCCATGAACGAATTGATTGCGGAACTGCCATGCGTTGGCGCATTCTCATTCGTATCGAATGATCTACGAGGAAAATAATTCAAAAAGTGGCAGGTGATTCTGTTTCTCCGTGCCCCACGGGCGCATGGGCCCATAGCCCAAGATTGGGCCGCCAGGCTCCCTACGGACATAACCCCGTTGGAGTTGAATCAATGGTCTCGTCATGTACCGGGGTAGGGGCGCAAACACCCCTACCCCGGGCTTTGGGACGTCATCCCGTTGGGATGTTGATGGATCCTGCCCTCACGATCCACCCTGGCGCCTTGGGCATTTGCTCTGGGTATTTTCCGGGGCATCCTTGTGCAGCAGATATTTTGATAGAGCCGTGAGCCAGACGAGGGCTGCGATGGCCCATGTCCATGCGGCGTAGATGTGGTGGGAGATTTTGACTTTGGGCAGGAAGTCCGCAGACATGCGGGTGAGGGCTGCCAGAACCACCAGACCCAGCACCCAGCGCAGCCAGATGATTTTTCCGTTGAGCAGATCGTGGCGTCCCGCGTGGCCGAGAACCACCCGCGCACCGGCGGCGAGCGTGAACAAGCCGAGGCCAGAAACAAAAAACAAGTGCAGCGAACCGATCCGCGCGTTTGGCCAGATTGCCGCGCACACACAGCCACCCACCAATCCCGCCAGTGCCCAGCGCACGGCATTGCCGGGCGTGGTGGAAAGTTTCGCGCGGCGTAGCAGCGGGGTTTCCATGGCAAACCAGACCATGACCACCAGCGCACGCAAGCACTGCCCCGGCAACGGATGTCCCATGACCTCGAGCGCGAAACTGGCGACGATCAGAAGTCCCGCCATGATGGATCTAACAGCCACCCGGGACCAACCCGGCGGGGGGACCGGTGAGTCGTCGAAGGAATGGCTGCTGTTCAAGCCGAAGAACCTCGGCAGCAGGTAGGGGCCGATTCCCATCACCGGCAGCAGCAGGAATCCCTGAAAGAGAAACAGCCTTGCACATAGCACGGCCTCTGGCGAAGGGGCACGGCTCCAACCGAGAAAACCCGCAGCCACGGATGCCCCGGCAATACCCGTTAGAGCGAGTATGAAGCCCGGCGGCGGCGTATCATGGTTTCCGATCAGCCAGCGCCATGCCAGGCCGGTGAACAGCAGCACCAGCAGCGCACCGAAGGCGCGGTCACCCGCGTGCACGTTGCCCGCCGCATGGCATGCCGCTGTGAAAAGCCACATCCCTAACAACAACACGAACTCCTCGCCAAACCATGAGTGGTTGCCCGTGAGCCGGGGATACGCGGTGCCGATGAAACCGAGCACGAACGCGCCCATGAAGCCCTCGGTCATCAGGCGGGCATGCGCCTCCGGCGGATAAAATGGCAGGTGGCCAGTATACCATAACGGCCACAGCATCACCCCGGCAATACCCGCCAGCATAGCTAACGGAAAAAACATGCGGTATGGTTCCTCCCGCGTCATGTTCCACAGACGTTTCATCAGCGCAGAGTGTGAATGCCCGTGATATGGGTTCAAGATGCAAAATTCATGAATCAGGGCATGAGTGGCGGGGCCGGGGAGAAAACCGGGGTCACGCCCTTGGGTTTCCAGTAACGGACGAGGGCTTCCTCCGTTCCGGTCGTGTCGATGGCGGGCAGGACCTTGCCGCGCGGGCGGCTGAGGGCACTGCGCAGCCACTCATATCGATCACTTCCACCACGCAGATAGTAGTGAGTCAGCAACAAGGCGCTGGCATAGGGTCGGCAACGGTCCTCGGACGGTAAAATACGCTGATAGTCCTGCCAACTCATCAAGTTGAGGCCTACGATTTCCCGGATTGGAGACATGGGAACCATGGGATTTGTGGGACTCAACATACTGCGGAGATAGTCGCGGATGGATGCATCCGTGTTCGCAAAGGAGAATCGCCCACCGCCAAAGTGAGCGCTCCGGAAAAATTCGGCAATGCCTTCAATAAACCAGGTTGGCATATGCGGGAAATTGCCATGCATGGAGAGATGCACCAGTTCATGCACCACCAGCCCCTCATCGTGGCGCGGCAACAAGCGCCTGCGTCCGTCACCGGTCGGCACCAAAGCACTTCCACGGATGAACACGCACTTCATCCATCCGCTGTAATAACCCGCAGTCCCCGCAACCGCTCCGGCAGCGGCGTAATCCTCATCACGCGCGTAGATCGCTATGCGGTTACGTCCCGGAGGAGGGGAATAGAGCGGGAGTGGATGGTGTTTGACCAGCCATGCCGTTGTTTCAACCACTTGGGCGATACGTTTCAGCTCGTCTGCGGATAGTTTGACATCAAGGTCGATACGAAAGTTCTGGGTGTGCCACACTTTGCGACCGTCCTCATCGGGTTGCGCGGTTAGGGTGACCGCCAACGGAGAAATCTCGCGCTCTGGAATCTGGGCTCGTGTCGGATTAGGACAGAGCACCGGTAGCACTGAAAATCCAATTGTTAGAAAAGGATAAAACCATCCAATTTTTGATCGAGGGCACCTGCCACTCCAGCTCATGGTTTGAAGATGAAGCAGAGGTAGGTGGTGCCAGCGAGTTCCTCAATTCTCATGCGGCGTGGCACATTCTTCCCGGTCCAGCTATCAAGGAACAAGACCTCTTTGCGTTCCGGTTGATAGCCACAGACCACAGAGGCATGGAGCGGTGCCTCCGCATTGTTGCCTAATGGCCAGGACGCGCGCTCATGGGGATCATTGGGATCCGGCAGTGTGGCATCAGGAGATTTGCTCAAGGCCACCATGAACTTGTTGTGAACAATGTCACGCTCTTGGGAGTAACGGCGCCAGACAATCACGGGAAGGCCACAATCAATGGCACGACGCATCGCAGTCTCGTCGAGTTTTGATTGGCGGTTGACACCAAAGCCTGCTTCGGCAGCCACGGCGTTGTACAGTTCCAGCATTTTCGAGCCATTGGCACTGCCGGTGTTCTGGAATCCGCCTGCGGCGGCAAGCCAGGCCTCGTCCACCTGCATGCCGAAGTAGCGGGCGGTCATGCCCAAGGCACTGAGGCCACAATAGGGTTGCCACCCCTGTTCAATCGGCTGCAAACCCGTGATTGCCACCGTGCCATCCTTGTTGTGAAGCACGGAGGCCGCAAGGCGGTCAGCGCGTTGGCGGGGAGTTTCACCCGTCAGCGAGCGGTCCATCCAGTTGGATGATGTTAGAGTAGCCGGTTGCAGGGTGACGCGGATCAGACGCTGATCGGATGCCAACAAGCGGACGGAGAGATTGTCCTTTTTCCATTCAAGCGGTTGGGTGCGAAGCACCCGCGTGTGACCGACTTTGGTGGTGGCGGCGGAAGCGTTGGTTTCCAAATCAATGGCTTTTTCGACAGCCGCCAGGGTTTCTTTGTAGAGTCTTGAAAACTTCTCCTGACTGGCTGCGGTTCGTGTCTGTATCTCCTCACGCTTCTGTTTCTTGGTGAGGCCTTTGGGCAGTTCCTCGTTGAAAAAACCAAAATAGCTCCCGGCATCGACAAAGGTTGCTTCCAAGGATTCAAGGGTGCTGCCCCTGTGCCATGCGCGCATTTGGAGAACGTCACGCCCGAACATTTTGGGCTTGCCATACAAACGACTCACCGTGACACCACCGATCACGGCTTCCTGTGTCCACTCACCGGGCAGATTGGATTCACCAGACCATGTGGCTGTAGCCAACATCCTGCCTGTCAAATCCATGCCATCCAGCGGGCTTGGAGCCTTGCGATTCTGTGCGAAGCCGCCGAAGCCGTTGACTGTGGTCGGGATAGCTAAAGCATATTGAACGGAAACCATCATGGCCAAAGCCATGGGGAGCATGAGTTTTTTCATGCGTATAATGTGCCGGAATGCACCCGCTGGGTCAAGTCCCATTTTCAGACCCCGCCTCCTCCGCAGGGCGGATCCTCCGCAGGGCGGAGGGGTTCTATTGGAAACGGTAGGTCCACCTGGCAAGCGGCATTCGCCTGTGGGCGGGCTTACCGCTGGATGAGGAAAATCCGGTTCTCGGTGTAGGTGACCACTGCGTCCAGCTCGCGCATGAAATCCGCGCCAAAGATACCCACATATTTCAGATCGCGATTTGGCACTCCGCGTTTCAGGTCGGTGGCCAGAACCTTGCGGTCTGTTAGAGTCATCTGGCCCAGTGTCAGCTTGTGGATGACCGACACTGCGGCGGGGGCACTGCCGCCGATGCCCCAGACCTTCTGATCCATCGGACCCACCGAGCAACCGAATTTCTTGGCAGACTCGTCATGCAAGCACGTGTGTGCCGCGCCGGTGTCGATCATGTAGGTGACCTGGTTGTCGTTCAGGGTGCCCTCTACATAGATGTGGTTGCCGCGACGTTCGAACTGGAATGACTGGTATTTGCGCAGGGAGAGCAACTCATTGATCGTCAGGCTTTGGCAATACTTGAGGAAGAAGGCACCTTCCTCGCTCCATGCATTGAGATACTCCTGATCCCCTGGGGTGAAGCGATCCACCGCCATTTCCTTGGTTTCGCCGTTGATCAATTTGAAGGTGGTGATGGTGGGGGTCTTGGAAACGACGCATCCACGGAGGGCCTTGCCTTCCTTGGTTTTGAACAGGCGGAAATCGGTGGTGCCGTTTCCTTTGGATAGTCCGGCCTCGTCGTCATCGGATTTGTCAGGACGCAGGAAAATGCGTTGATCCGGATAGGAAATCACGGCATCCAGGGTACTCATGAAATCCGCCCCGAGAATGGCGTCTTCGGGTGCCTTGGTGCCCTCGGGTTGTCCCTTGACCAAATTGGTGGCAAGGATTCTCCGATCCTTGAAAATCGCCTCGCCCATTTGCAAGGTGGGCACCGGAGTCCATCCGGCTTCCGCCTCACCGGCGATTCCCCGCACGATCTCGGTCATTTCCCCGACTTCCAGGCCCACGGATTTGGCGTAAGGAATGTGCAGCAGGCTGGTGCCGGCCCCCGTGTCGATCAGCAGTCGCGCGGGTTTGCCATTGATCTTTCCGTCAATGAAAAGCGCGTTCTGCTCAAGGTGGAATGGGAACGATTCATAGCCGCGCAGTTCAAGACACTGGCGGATTGTCAGTCCGCGGCATTTCATCACGAAGATCGCCTTATCCTTGGTCCACTCCTTGGCATAATCGCGATCATCATCGGCCAATTTGTCCAGAGGCACGTTGGTGCGGGTGCCATTGTGCAACAACAGCACGACTTCGGTGTCGGTCTTGTCGAGCATGACGGCCTTGATGATCTTGCCGTTGGGGGCTTTGAAATCACGGTATTCCTTATCTGGAACCTTTTGGCCAACGGCTCCGGTGGCCATCACGACAGCGATGGAAAGAACATGAGGTAGGAATGATCTAACGGGTGATACGATCATTTAAAATCTCCCTCCTTGATATATTTGACCCAGTCCGCCTCGAAGGCCTCCACGCTGTCGAAGCCGAAGAGCTTGGCGATCTCCATTTGCGAGGGGATTTGGTTGGAGGTTCCGATCCTGCGTATCATCTTGGCAAATGAGGCCAGGCGCTTGGAGTCGGTTTCCATATAACTGGCGAACGAATAAATGAGAACCAAGCGCTCCGGCGTGAGGTCCTCGGTCTTCCACTTGAACATCTCACTGAGTTTCGGAGTGACCTTGCCCGAGCGCACGAGCGCGCGCAAGGTGCGGGCCCACGAGGTGCCATCAGCGAAGCCACTCTTGGAGCCAAACTCATCCTTGGCGGTGCCTGCCACGGTGAGCAGATTGGTTTCGGATTTTTTCGCCAGACTGATTTCCTTGAAGTAGGCATGTCCTGTGCCGATCGCGAAATAGCCTTCTGGACCGAAGGAAGACACATAACCCATTACCGTGTGCAGCAAATCATTTGCAATGCAGTGCGTGACAAACGGGTCGAACGCCTGGCGGTATCTTGCGGCCTCCTTGGCATTCGTTTCCTTGATATTGAATACCATGGCCACTTGCAGGAGCTTGCGGCTGGCCGCCATGTCGTCAGGGACCATGATCTGGTTGCATGCGGCGCGATCCCATGTGGCCAGCGCTCCCGCAGCCTCATCCTGGGCTTTCTGGGCATCCACGCCATTCTCACTCATGCGGGCCACCAAGGCATTCGCATTCCATTTACCCAAGGACTTGAAGATGCTGCGGTCCTCAGCAATCAGGATGAGCATGCGTTTGTCTCCCCAGTCCTGGCGGAAGCTGACATGCTGGAAGGCCATGCCATGCCAAAGGCGTTCCGCTGTCTCTGCGGTGCCGTGTGACTGCACTTTGCCTGCAGTTCCAATGAGGAAATGCGGAGTTTCCAGCAACTCAAACCCCTGCGACATGTTATTGCCGAAGACCAGCGTGTCCTTCAGAGGTTTGAACTGTTTGGAGTCGATCCTGATTTCCTTCTCGACTAGGCCCGTCTTACCGCTTGCGATCACGGCTGCGTCCACGCCGCCGACTTCCACCAAATGCAGGCGGTCCGCAAGGCTGAGTTCCTCCATCTTGAGGCGAGTTTCCCTGGACTCCTTGTCGATCAGGGTGACGGAATCACCCTGCACATTGAGGAGCTGGGCTTCAATCAACCCGCCCTTGCGGGACAACCACGTTCTCATTTCAGCACCCTGGCCGAAGTTTGTTAGACCGGCGAGCACCAACAAACAGATCAAGTTTCGTTTTATATTGATAGAGCGACGGTAAAGGTGGAGGCGGGGACGGCAATCCTTTTTATGTGAAAATGGAGGATTCTTGAGAGTGGGGATCAGGGTTCCTTGTCGTCTCGTCCGGGGCGAGGATGCCGTGAGCGACCAGAAATCGATCCGCCGCCTCGAGGGTGAGTTCAAAATTCTTGTGGCTGACGTTGAAATTGAAAAAGCTATGGTCTTCGCGCTCGAAGTCCACGAGTTCGCAGGAATTTCCCCAGAACCGCAGGCGGCGGCGGAAGCGTTCCACCTCATCGTAAGGGGTGATCCGGTCGCTCTTTCCATGAAACAAGATCATGGGTGGCAATTTGCGCCGGACCAAGCGGGTGGGATTCAAGCGTTTCGCGGATGCTGCGTTCGGGAAGCGCACGTTGGCCTGACCCTGGGTGGTGTTGACCAGCGCACTGAACAATACCAAAGCCTGCGGGCGACAATCCAAGCCGTCCACCGGTGGCAGGGCTTTGGCTTTGGGCATCGTGGCCAGCAAGGCCAGAAACGCACCTCCGGCGGCACCACCGATGGCCACGCGCTGCGGATCGATATTGAAGGTGTCCGCATTGTTTCGCAACCAGCGGATCAAATCGCGGGCATCATCCATGGCCTCGATCGGTCCGGTTGCGTGGCGTGCGGCCGTGCGGGTCTCAGCAGCCACCGCCACTGCCCCGCGGCTGGCAAAATGCAGGCAGTGCGGGACAAATTGCGTGGGCGTGGGCGAATCCCAAAAACCCCCGTGAAAAAACACCACCACCGGACGCGGCCCACTGGCGGAATTTTCCGGAAAAAACACATGCGTCTGGACCGTGCCCTGCGGTCGTTCCTGATAGATGTAAGTTGCCGCATCTTTGAGGATTTCGCGGTCACGCGCCTCGCCGATGGGTGCCACTCGTTGCAAAATACTGCTCATAGCCTGTGGTCTGCCTGCGCAATTACTCAGGCGTCCTGCAATTTGTTTGTTGTGAAACCGACCTTCTTGTCCAATTGTTTCGCTCATGAAACGACTGATTTGCGCGATTTCCCTCTGTGGTGTGGCATTTTCGACGGCGCAGGACGCGCTGAAAACCGGCTTGGAGAGCAGTTACAATGCCTGGCTAGGGGCCATGAGCCGCAAGGACTCGGTGGCTTGGCAAAACACCACGGCCGAATCCAGGCGCCTTGAGGTGAAAAACCGCATCCTCTCGGAAAAGCGGGCCTTCCCCGCCGCAATTTTCGATCTCCCGTCGCCACCACCGAGTCTCAAAGGACTCAGATTCCTTGTGGCCAAGGAAAACGGCCCCACGGCCAAGGCGGCCTATTTTGGCAAAATCGACTTCGGCGTCGGGGCGGAACCTACTGACAATCTGCTCGTCCTTTCATTCATTCGTGGCGGCAAAGGCTGGCTCTACGACCGCGCGGATTTTGTCAACCTCGCCGCCCTACCGGAGGTCCGCAAGGAATTGGCGGAGGGTGACCTCAAATACTTGAAGGAAACTCCCGAGGCCCAGCCATCTGGAAACATCCCGCCCAACCCCATCGAAGTGGGCAGGGCAAAATACATCGCCAAGGTGTATGTGTTTTGCCCTGGCCGCGAGGTGCGCGTCCAGGTGAACAAGATCAGCCATCACCGCTTCGCCAATGCCAAAGAAGCCGAAATCGTCATCGGCGGCGCGACCGATGGTCCTAACGAAATCCAATTCACCACCAAAACCCTCGAGGGTGCCAAGGGCGATGAAGCCATGACCATCCGCGTCTATCTCATGTCGGAAGTCCCCGGCACCCAACCGATCAAGGCATACGAATACCAGGTCGCCCAAGGCACGGCACCCAAACCCTTCAACTCTGATTCATTCCAAGTCGATCCGGCCACCGCAAAAAAACTCACGGGCAGATAAGGGGGCTTGGTAGGGCGTTTCACGCCGCAGGCAGGGAGGACTTGGCCGAAACGGATGAACCCGCCAACCGACCAACCCGCTGCATGGGCCTGCGGAACTTCCTGGCAAATGTTTCGGACCCATGACCTAGGGTGGGCTTTGCCAGCCAAGCAGGAAGAAGATCGAAACCCGGAGCTGAAAAACTGCCTCTCTGGATATCAAGATCAGAGATGAAATGATCCGTGAAATCACCGGCAGATCGACAAATGATGATGCACGAACAGATCGGCAAGACACGGATATTCACAATTCTAAACGCATCACCCTCACTCGCGGGATGGTACACAAGACCGCCTGCGACACAGGCTTGCTGCAAGAGTCCGACATAGCGCGCAAACGCTTCAGCCGAGGGGAGGACTAACGAGGGAATTGGATAATTCGTAATCATGTAGACGCAGGGGGGGGCGGGGGCTCATCTGCATGCTGGCGACAACGCTGGCACGCCAACGAAATCATCCCGATATGTCAATATTTAATTTTGAAATATTTTGAACCTGCCGCCTAATCGCCAGCAATGTGAACAAACCATTGATTTACAAGGACTTGAACATCTAATAGACCAAACATTTCTCTAAGATTCCTTGAATTTTCAGCTTGCTGCAATACCGCTAAACCCGTATCGAAGCGCAAGTAGAAAAACGATAATGGATTGCACCTTGTGGTGCGGGCCAAAGCCCCTTAGCCTTGCCGTCTGCCATGAGTTCGCCCATTTCCCATCAAGTCAACCCCGCCTTTCTCATCCTCGGCCCGCCCGGCTCCGGGAAAGGAACCCAGGGGAAAATTCTCGGAACCATTCCACGGTTCGTGCATTTCGCCTGCGGCGATTTGTTCCGCTCCTTGGACACCCGCACCGCGCTGGGCAAACAGTTTGTCGAATACTCAAGCCGCGGCGATTTGGTTCCGGACGAATTGACCATCGGTCTGTGGAAAGCGCAGATTGACAATCTTGCGGGCACCCACCTTTACAAACCGGACATCGACTATCTGATCCTGGACGGCATCCCGCGCAACGTGCAGCAGGCGAAACTCCTCGATCAATATGTGGAAGTCCATCAGGTGTTCCACTTGTCCTGCCCGGACCGTGATGAACTCGCCCGCCGCATGCGCAAACGCGCGCTCAAGGAAAACCGTATTGATGACGCCAACGACAAGGTGATCAACCAGCGCATCGCCACCTATGAGTCCGAAACCCGGCCGATCCTCCAATACTATCCCGCGGACCGGGTGACCGTCATTGATGCCACCCAACCGCCGGTGAAGGTCCTCTCCGAGGTGCTCCAGCGCATCATCCAGCTTCCGGTTTACCAACAAATGAGCAGCCAGATCGTCTAACATGGATTCGGATGTCAGGCTCGTCTTCATCGCCACCGGCGACATCGCCCTGCCGTCGTTCAGGTGCCTGCTGGAACACGGGCCGCGCCCGCTGGCACTGGTCACGCAACCGGACAAACCGGCGGGCCGCCATCTAACACCCACCCCGGCGGCCATCAAGACCCTGGCGCTGACCGCCGGCATACCCGTGTTGCAACCGGAAAAGATCGGTGACGCGGCCGCGCAACTCGCGGCGCTCAGGCCGGACATCATGGTGGTCATGGCATACGGCCAGATCCTGCGGGAGGATGTTCTAACACTGCCCGGCACGGCCATCATCAACCTCCATGCCTCATTGCTGCCGAAATACCGCGGGGCCTCGTGCATCCAGGCCGCTATTGACGCCGGGGATGCGGAAACCGGCGTCACCTCCCTGCATGTCGTCCGCGAACTCGATGCCGGTGACATGATTCTCGCCAAATCCATTGCCATCGCCCGGGATGAGACCGGCGGCAGCCTGCATGACCGCCTCGCCGTGCTGGCCGCAGAGGTCCTGGCGGAAACGTTGGACAAACTATCAGACGGCAGCGCGCCCCGCATCCCGCAGGATGCGGAGCGTTCCAGTTATGTGCCCAGACTCGGGCGCGACGACGGACGCCTCGACTGGAATCTAACAGCATCCGCGCTTGAACGCCGCATCCGCGCCTATGCCCCGTGGCCCGGCACGTTCACCACCACCGTCGAGGGCGGCCTCCCCAGACGTCTCAAGATTCATCCGCCCGCGGTGCCGGTGGATCTGGTTCTAACACCCGGTGGGATCTCCCGTCAGGACGGCAGACTGATCGTCGGTTGCGGGAGCGGTGCGCTCGAACTCACATCGGTGCAGCCCGAGGGCGGCAGGCGCATGACCGCGGCCGACTACCTGCGGGGAAGGACCCCGGCGGCGGGAAAATCAGCTCATGCGGAAGACGATCCGCGCTTTGGTTAGATCATAGGGGGACATCTCCATCTTGACCTTGTCACCCACCACCAGGCGGATGAAGCGCTTGCGCATCTTGCCGGAAATGTGCGCCAGCACCTCATGACCGCTCTCCAGCCTCACACGAAACATGGTTCCCGCAAGCACCGACGATATTTCTCCGTCCACTTCCACCGCCTTTTCCTCCTCGTCTTTGGACGAGCGTTTGGGCGGACCATATCGATTGCGGTTGCTGTTGGGACGGCGTCCCTTGTTCTGTGGGCGAGGAGGCATGATGGCTTGGGATAATACTGGCGGAGATGGAAAACGCCCGCTGCTGGCACTTCGGTAGCGTATTGCCCCCCCGGCCATCAATACCAAAAAATGACTGATTTGGAATTCAATTGGCGCATTTGCAATCTCCCGTACTTGCCAATCGGCCAATCAACCTGCAAGTTCTCCGTGTCGCCGCCCCGCGGTGGTGATTGTGAAATATCCACCCTGCCAACCACCATGCCTGAGATTACCGAAAAAGAACTCCAGCCGAACCTCAAACCGCTGTGGCTCAAGGCACTGACTGCCGTCCAAGCGTCCAATCTCGAATACGCCGTCTCCCTGCTCCAAGGTGTGCTCAAAGACAGCCCGGGTTTTTTGGATGGGCGCAAATTGCTCCGTAAATGCGAACTGCAACATGTGGTCGCCAAGAAAAAGGGCGCTTTTTTCGGCATTCAAACCGGAGGCATGGGTGTGATGAAGCTGCAGCGGCAAGCCGAAAAAGATCCTCAGGCGGTACTTCCGCTCATCGAAAAAGAACTCGAAAAGGATCCGCTCAGCGAGCAGGCCAACGATCTCCTGTTTGATACTTGCATCAAACTCGAACTCTTCGAAACCGCCGCATTCGCCCTTGAAACCATCCGCATGGGCAAGCCGGAGAGCGCCAAACTCCTGCACAAACTCGCCGAATTCTATATCCGCCGAGAAAAACCCGAGGTCGCCTCCGAGGTCTATAACGACATCATCAAACACCATCCCACGGACGGGGCTGCCATCAAGGGCTCCAAGGACGCCGCCGCCCGCGCCTCCATGCTCAAACAAAAGTGGGACGAAAACACCGACATGCGCACCCTCATGCACAATGCCGCGCAATTCGAAGAACTCGAAAAAGCCTCCCGCACCGGCCTTACCCGCGAGCAACTCATGGAACGCCGCGACAACGTGATCGAAAAATACAACGAGGATCCCAACCACCTCGCCACCGTCAAGGATCTCGCAGGCATCTACGAACAACTCGAAG
>CAYWLC010000028.1:23299-26132 GCA_964458895.1 uncultured Luteolibacter sp.
ACGCCCAGACGTTCTATACTTGGGCCGATTCGCTGAGCGCGGGCGACGTGGCACTCGCCACCAAGGCCGCCATCATGAACGACCGCGCCATCGAGACCGACCTGAAAAACCTCGAGACCGCCGTCGCCGCGGACCCCGATAACGCGGATCTCAAAGCCGCCCTCGCCGCCCGCCGCTCGGATCGTCTCGCCGAACAGGTTCAGGAAGCCCAGAAGAGGGTCGATCAAAACCCCACGGACCCGCAGTTGCGCTACGAACTCGGCCACGCCCTCTATCAAATGGGCGACTTCAGCAGCGCCATCCCCCACCTCCAACAGGCCACCCGCAACCCCCATATCCGCACCAAGGTCCTACTGCTGTTAGGCCGCACCTTCAAGGCCAAGGGCATGTATGACCTCTCCATCAAACAACTCTCCGACGCGCTCGCCGACCTGCACGCCATGGACGGCATCAAGAAGGAAGTCCTCTACGAAAAGGGCCTCATCCACGGGGAAATGGGCGACAAGGTATCCGCCCTCGAATGTTTCAAGCAGATCTACGAAGTCGATTACGGTTACCGCGATGTCGCGCTCCGCGTGGAATCCTCCTATACCGGCGGCTGAAACCGGATTGCCGGCGGCCTATCAGAATTTTTCGTCGAACGGTTTGCGTGGGGTCACCCAGTCCCGCGCCATGACGCGGGTGATTTCATATTGCCTTGAATCCGCGCCTTCGGTCCTCCGAATCCTTACGGTCACTCGGTTAGTCCCGGGGCTGTCGGCAAAAATCCTTTCCATCGCCATGGCCTGCGGTGATCCCTTCCGGCAGTAACCGCGCAACAGCGACTGATCCTCCGGCAGGAGGGTCTTGATGTCAGGAGTTATCATGGCAAAACAAGTCCATTTGGAATCATCCTGGAACGGACCGTTGTAATAGAGGTCCTGAGCTACGAAAATTCTCACCTCCGACTCATCGGCGCGACCGCCCAGCAAGTCGCTCCATGTCGGCTTGCAGGTTCTGGCAAAACTATCAAAATCCAACTTCCATACGCCCTGGTCGTCGGGAAGCAGTAAGGCAAGCCGTTCGCCGGGGACTTTGTCCTTCAAGTAGCGAACCAGCACCCCTTCTATCAGCATATCGTCCGTGTCCATGCTCCTCAGCCACTCGAATTGCTCGGCGCGGCCGTCCCTTTCCGGGGCCGTCCTGAGGAATTCGACCACGTCCTCCGGTGCCGTCATTCCGAGGCGGAAGCAACCTGAGACATGCTTGGGGTCACGGAGGGTCAATGCCTGTTTGACCAAGGTGAGCGCCTCCGTCTCGCTCGGCGAAGTGAATTTTGAAACGGCATGCGGGAGGTCCATGGGCAGCACCGGGGATGGGTCCGCCGAATGCGTCATTTGGGATCTAAGCCAGGCAAGCATGAATCCGCCGATCACGAGCAAGGTGATGAATACAAGACCCAGGGATCGAATCAGCATTGCATTGCTCCGTACTTCGGGATGATGGGAAACCGTGATATTAGCCCCGTTGCGGCGCCTTCCGGACCGCAGACTTGCCGGATGAATATCCGGATGACGCATACGCGGAATCCTGCCCAGACCCGGATTGGAACCCGTGGGTTTGGATGGTTGGAATTGAACGTGGCGTGCGGGTCTTTCGGGTCTCATGAGGAAGGTGCGGGAGGGGGCAATCTCCATCACCGTGGAACCATCGTGATGCGGAGGCGATCATAGCGGTCGTCCGGGCGGAACAACCAACCCGGACGAGGGTCAAGCACCTCGTATCCTGTTAGCATGAATTCGGGCAGGAACTGGTTGCTGTTAGGTTCATAGACGTCCCTGCCGGTGTAATAGCCGCGGATCCGGTAATCATAATTATTGTCGAAGGCATAGGACTGGCCGGAAGGGGAGTTTTCCGGCAGGCGATCCGGCGTGCGTGTTTTGTCCTCGCGCATGATCACCAGTTTTGCCTGGTTCCATGGCTGTCCGGGTTGGCGCAGATAACCCCAGAACCGCGTTTTTTCGACGAAGTAACGCCTGCCGTAATAATAGCTGCCGCGCGGCTCGCTCATGATTCTGGCATTGCGCTCCTCAACGGTAGGCCCGCCCAAATTTCCGGTTCCCAATGACGACGTTCCGCACTGGCTCAGGACAAGACAGGTCAATGGCAGCAGGAGGAATCCGTAGCGCTTCTTCAACATGGTGGGAGACTATGAAAGCCGGTCTTCATCCGGCAAGCACGGAGAATATCCCTTTTGCAATCACTTGAAGCGCTCGTCAAAAGGGGCGGAGGACAGGATCCAATCCTCGGCAAGAACGCCACTGATCTCAAACTGACGGGCGTCGGAATCCTCGACGCGCCGGAGTTCCAATGTCACCCGGACCGGCAAGGAGGTTCCGGTGATCGTTTCATCGCTCGCAAGGATTCGTTGGATCGCTTGGTCCTGCGGCGAATTGCGCTTGCTGTAACACATCAATTGCACCTCGGTATCCGGTGAAATCGCCTCGTAGCACGACCACACCGAGTCGTTGCTGAATGCGCGGTTGAAATAGCTGTCGCGCTTGATCATGACCCTTACCACCCCACCCGCGGATTTCGGGTCCAGCAAATCGTTCCATGAGGGACGCACCGTGCGCGCCAATGCGTCGAAGTCGATTTGCCAATTTCCCGCATCATCCGGGGTCAGCAGCGCCAGTCGCACCTTCGGGACATTCCCATTCAGGGTTCGGATGGCGACAGCTTCGGTCAATAGTCCGTTATGATCCAGACTGCCGTACCAATCGAAACCGATGATGGGCCCGTCCAGTTTTGCCATGCCCTCCAAAAAGGTGATTACGGATGTCGGTTTGGTGGG
>CAYWLC010000029.1:0-12159 GCA_964458895.1 uncultured Luteolibacter sp.
TTCATCCACCACAAGGCATCCTCGATCTTCGATGGCGGTTCGTCCATCGAACTCAACTCGACGTTCTTCAAGCTCGTGAGCTGGTACGACAACGAGTGGGGCTACTCGAACCGCGTGATCGACCTGCTTTCCGACGTCGTGAAAAAAGGCATCTGACCGGCGCCCTGACCTAATCTAACTGACCGACGGCTCCCACAAAGGGCCGCCGGTTTTTTCTTGCCGTGCACTAGTGGCGCAGGCTGCCGCATGAGCGGCAACCTAAGCTGCGGATTGATGCTCAGAACGGACTGTTAGAAGGATGGTGTTCCTTCTGCCCTGTCGCGGCATGCGGAGGATGCGAGGCATAGTGCGTGTCGGCTGCCGCAACGCGCGCTAATTGTTAGATCCGTGTGATCAGGGTTTTTCCACCATGATGGCATAGACCTCGGTGGTTTGGATCACCACTTTCTGACCGACATGGTGTTTGGTCAGATCCACATCCTGGCGGACGTTGACGGTTGTGGACGAGCCGTCGGAAAACCGGAGGGTGGCCTGGTGTTTTTTCATATCGATGGCGGTGACGACGGCCGTGACCTGGTGGGCGTCGGCGACCACGGCGCCGGGTTTGTCACCGACCGGGGCGAGGCCGATCAGGGTGGCGCTGCCGTCCTTGGATTTTTCACCTTTTTTGGCCATGCGGATGACGATTTTTTCGGTGAGGGTGATGTTGAGTTGGTCGCCGATGCGGATTTGATTGAAGTTCACGACTTCGGGGCCGGCCTTGACCTTGAACTTTTTGCCGTCGCGGGTGACGAAGGTGACGTCGCGTTTGGCGGCCTCGATGCCGGTGACGGTGGCGGTGATTTTCTGGGTTTGCACGACTTGACCTCCGGGCACGCCGTGTTTGATTTTGGTGGAGGTGCTGGTTTCCGGGGTGATTGTGGTGCAGGACATGAGGGCCATAGCGGCGATGGCTGGCAGGATGAGTTGAAATGCGGTTTTCATGATGTGATTTCGGTTTGGTTGATCGGTTGGTTTTCGTTAGCGATATGGGAATCACCTGAGGTGGAAGATGGAAACCACGAATCCGTTGATGGGGAGAAGAACGGATATGAGAAGTCTATCGCCCTTGAGGTGAGTTTTGGAAAAGATATCAATCCGTTCGGTGATGACAAGGATTCATTTCGCTGAAATCCTGATTGATATCAGGCGGCTGTTTTCTGGCAAAGCCCCGGGATTTCCCGCGGATCACGCATGGGTTTCCGTGGAGTGCTTTTCGGCTTCCTCGACAAACTCACCGAGGCGGGCGATCACCGAAGCGTAGGACGAGATGGCCTGGAACTGGGTGATCACCAGCGAGAACGCACCTAACAGGGTGGCGAAGGCCATTGCCGACTGGCCGATCACGCCGAACTCGATCTTGTGTTCGATGAAGAGCGGCGCGATCATGACCACCGGGATCAATTGGATCAGGTAGTTGTAGCCGGTGGTGAAGAAGCTGAGGTTGCGGTTGACGGAGATGATGCGGCGGATGTTGCCAACCAGGTCGTCGATGCGGGTCATGAGACGCTCGCGGATATCAGGCTCCCGGCCACCGCCTGCGATTGAGTCGGCGTTTTCGTGGGTGTGAATGAGTTCGGATCGGAAGTCCGCCTCGAAGTCCGACTGGCGGTAGTTGAGGCGGATGAGCGGACGTCCTAACCAAATGGTGAGAGCCGAGCCGCCGGCCGCGTAGAGCACCGCCACCATGAAGAGCTTGGGGCTGATGGTCCACAGCACGCCGGAAAACGAGAGCACGGTCAGGGTTCCGTTTGCGATCATCAGAATGAAGGACAGGGTGGTGGTGGTCAGTTGCTTGACATCTTCCGTGATGCGTTGGTCCGGATTGCTGATAGATCCCTCGTTGCCCATGTGCAGATAGAGGCCACGCTCGATGTAGAGGCTGGTGATCCGGTGTGTCAGGAAATCCCGCCACAACAGTCCGAGACGCTCCTCGCAATAGCGGAACATCACGCCCACAAACGTGGAGCATGCGAATACGCCCACAAACAACCATGCGTAGCGGACGAAACCCGGTGAGTCGCGGCTCTCGATGGCCGACATGAAATAACGTCCGACATAACTGTTTGCCACGTTCATGCCGTTGATGCAGATCATCAGCACGACCAGTGAGGCTATCAGCCAGCGGGCCTTGCCGCCAACGTGGGACTTGAGGAAGATGCGGATGGCCAGCAGCAGCCTGCGAAAGATATGCTGCTTGATGGCGAATTTGGATGTGTTCACGGGATGCGGGATCAGGAGTTCTCAAGGTGGCGGGCATGCCAGTTGATGGCAGGCACGGCGCTCAAACCGTGAGCGAAAATACTCAGCAGAACGGTGGCGATGACGGCCAACCGGATCGTATTCTCACCGGGCAGGAGCAATTCGTTTTCCAGATAGACCAGGCCGAGAACAATCGACGCAAGCCCGCGCGGCCCGCACCAACCCATGAACAGGACGCTTGGCCGGCCCAGCCCGCAACCGGCCAGCGCCACCGCCACCGGCAGCATCCGCACGACCGTTAGGCTCAGAGCCGCATACACCAGACAGGCCGGTCCCAACTGCGGGAAATCCCGGCAGGACATCATGCCGAAGAGGAAAAACACGGAATAATTGAGCAATTGTCCCCACTCATCAGTGAATTCGATGCTGTGTTTGGCGATATCCCTGAAGCCGATTTGCACGGCAAAACCCGCGACAAAAGCCGCAATGAACATGCTCGCGCCGACCCATTCGGAAGCCAGCAGGCAAAGCGCGGGCACCGCCATCGCGGCGATTTGCGAGGAGGATTCAGCCATCCAGTCGCGACGTTTTGCCAGATCGAGCAACAGGCCGCCAGACCAACCGATGAAACCGCCGACAAGCACCCCATAGCCGAGTTGTTCCACCATGAACTGCATCAAACCGGTATGGCTGCCGGATTGGCCGACGGCGGCAAGCGACATGAAAAACAACATGAAGGGCACGGACAAGCCGTCGTTGAGTCCGGCCTCGACATTGAGGGCCTGGCGGATGTGTTGGGGCACCCGAGGGCTGTTGACAATGATCTGTCCGAGGCCGGCATCGGTGGGAGCCAGGATCGCCGCGAGGATGCCGGCCTCCCAGAGTGTTAGGTCCGGAAACACGATCCGTGCCGCTGCGGCACCAAGTGCGATGGTTAGCAGCATGCCGACACTCAGCAGGCGTCCCGCCAGACGGCTGATGCTCCTGAGTAAACGGATGTCGGTGCGACTGGCATCCGTGAAAAGCAGCATCACCAGACCGATTTCCGCCAGATGGAGAAACGTGTCGCTCTTGTGGACGGCATTCTGCTGGAAAGTGGTGAAGACCGGTTGCAGCAGGATTCCCGCCAGTGTGAAGACGATGGGCGCGGTAATCACCGTCCGTTCCAGACGCCGCGACACCAGGCCATGGACAAAAAGCAACAGGATGAAGGCTGCCAAAATCATGGGCGCTGAAATTTTGTTAGATGACAGGTGGGATCGGCCCGCCGGATCTCTCAGGATTCGGAAGGATCTTGAGCATTGGAATGGGCGCTTGTCTCATTTCCACCCGCCGCCCAACGCGCGATAGGCTTCCACCACGGAGAGCAGCCGGTCGCGGCGGGCGTCGGTCAGGTCAAGTTCGGAGCTGAACAGGCTGCGTTCGGCATCAAGGACTTCGAGGTAGCTGGATTGGCCGCCCTGGAAGCGGTCGTTGGCGACTCTCGCGACCTTCTTGTTCGATACCACGAGTGCGGTTTGTGCCGCGACGATCTCGCCGGTTTTCACATGGGCATTGATGGAGTCCGCGGCTTCCCGGAACGCCTGTTTGGCCGCTTTGTCGTAGGCCGCGCGCGCCTGCTGGGCGCGCGCCTCCGCCGCCTGGACGCGTGCCTTGTTGCGGCCGGCATCAAAAATGGTTCCAGTGAGACTTGGACCGATGGAATAGGCAGCGGATTTTCCTTCCAGCAGATGATCCAGATCGGTGCTGATGAGACCACCACTTCCTGTTAGAGAGAGATTGGGAAGGCGCAGCGCCTGGGCCACGCCGATATCCGCGGTGGCCGACTGGTAATTCTGGTCGGCGGCGGAGATGTCCGGTCGGCGTGCCAGCAGCGACGATGGCAGTCCGCCAGCGATGTTCAGCGAGGAATCCAGTTGGTCCAGACTGCCGCCGCGGGTGATGCGACCGGGATACTCGCCTAGCAGCGAGTGGATTTCGTTTTCCTTGGCGGCGATGGCTTTTTCAGTGACGGGGATGGCCGTGAGCGCCTGACCTAACAAAGCTTCCGCCTGGCCGACTTCGAGATAGGAGCTGACACCGCCATCCCTGCGGGAGGTGACGAGCGTGAGCGAAGCCTTGCGACTCTCGACGGTGCGGTGGGAAATGGCGAGTCGTTCATCAAGATCCTTGAGTTCGATGTAGGCACTGGCAACGGAGGCGATCAGGCTGGTTTGCACGGCGTCACGCTGGTATTGGGCTGACAACAATTGTGCCCGGGCAGACTGGTTGCTGCGTCGGATGCCGCCCCACAGATCCAGCTCCCAACTTAGCAAGCCGGTGAGGTTGTAGGTTTCCGAATGGCGGTTGGCACCGGGCATTACTTGGCCGGCGTTGGGCGAGGCGTAGTTGGCGGTGGCCCCGGCGGAGCCGTTGAATTGCGGGAACCAATCGGCATGGGCTGCGGCGGCCTGGGCACGCGCTTCTTCGATGCGGTAGGTGGCGGCAATGAGGTCGGGATTATTGCGCAGCGCACGTTCTATCAGATTGTGCAGCGTGGCATCGGTGAACACCTTGCGCCAGGCTTTATCCCCGAACGATGCGCCGTGGGGTGCGGTGTCACTGCGGATGCCGGAGGGGATTTTTTGATCCGGCGTGCCGGGCTCCGGCCCTAGCACGCAGGAACTCAGGAATATCATGCCGGGAAGAATATGGATGGAACGCATGCGGATCTGAATTCGGTGGGTTGGCTCTGTGTGTTTTGACCTTATGAAACCCATGGCACGGATGCCCGGTCCCGGTGCGGTATGTGGCACGGATACGGGTCTGCGGCCAGCGCATAACAAACCATTCTGGCCTTGACGAGCAAGATTTTCGGGTGCCTCACAATTTCGTAATTGCAGAACTGACGATCATTTTCGGGAAGAAACACCGCTTGGGGGATTGACATGGGTTGCCGACTTGGCTAGACACCCGCACATGCTGAAATCTCACGTGTATGTGGTGGGCGCCGTGATGGCCATGCTATGCGGTTGCAAGAAACCGGAGCTTGTCGCGCCGCCGCCGCCGACCGTTGAAGTCATGACCATCGCCCCTTCGGAGGTGCCGCTGAGCACCACGCTCATCGGCCAACTCGACTCGCCGCAAAATGTTGACGTGCGGGCACGGGTCGAGGCGTTCGTGGATGAAATTCGCTTCACCGAAGGAGTCGAGGTGAAAAAGGGGGATGTGCTCTTCGTGTTAGATAAAAAGCCGTTTCTGGAAAAACTGAGTGCAGCCAAAGGTTCCTTGGCCGAGACACAAGCCGCGCTCAAAAAATATGAGACGGATGTCGCGCGGCTCACGCCGCTGGTGGAAAAAATGGCGGTTCCCCAACAGGATCTGGACAATTCCCGCGCGTCGGTGGACATGGGCAAGGCCAACGTGCTCACGGCCCAGTCCAGAGTGGAATCCGCGCAGTTGAATCTCGGTTATTGCGAGGTGCTGGCACCCATCACCGGGCTGATTGGCGCCAAGCAGGTATCGATCGGCGACCTGGTCGGCAAGGGTGAGCCCACCTTGTTAGCCACCATGTCCACTCTCGATCCCATTTGGTTTTACTGCAATTTGAGTGAAGTGGACTACTTCAAGGCGGAAACTAAAAGCCGCACCCTCGGCAGGGATGTTGTCACGCTGCCATTGACCTTGGTGCTGGCCAACAACATGGAACACCCGAACCAAGGCAAGTTCGTATTCATTGATCGGGCGGTCGATGCCAAAACCGGCACCCTGCGAATCCGCGCTGAGTTTCCCAACCCGGAAAAAATCCTGAGGCCTGGCATGTTCGCGCGGGTTCGCGTGGATCTGGGAAAACGACCGGACTGCATCACGGTGCCTGAGAGGGCCTTGGTCGAACTTCAAGGCAAGACCTTCGTCTGGGTGATCGACGACAGTGGCAAGGCGAGCCAGCGCCCGGTCAAAACCGGCGATCAGGTGGGAAACATTTTCATCATCGTCGAAGGACTTAAGACGGGTGAGAAAATCGTGGTCGAGGGCGGGAACAAACTTCGCGAAGGCACTCCGGTGACTGTCATGACCGCCGCCGCGTCCGATAAGGGCAAGGCCTCCGAAAAACCCGCCAAGGAATAACAAAACCATGGCCGAATTTTTCATCCGCCGGCCCATCGTGGCGATGGTCATTGCCATCCTCACGGTCATTGTGGGCGCTATTTCACTTTCGCGTTTGCCGATTTCGGAATACCCGAATGTCAGCCCCACCATGATCCAAGCCACCACCACATTCCGTGGTGCGGCGGCCGAGGCGGTCATGCAATCGGTGGCCACCCCGATCGAATCCAAGGTCAACGGGGTGGACAAACTGCTCTACATGCAGTCGTTCAATGCCAACGATGGCAAAATGACGCTCAACATCTATTTTGATGTGGGCACGGATGTGGACATCATGCAGGTCAACGCGCAGAACCGCGTGAGCCAGGCCGAGGCCCAGCTCCCGGAAGCCGTGAAGCGTGAGGGCGTGGTGGTCAACCGCTCCAGTCCGGACATCCTCATGGTGATCGGTCTCGCCTCACCGAAAAAAACCTACGATGCCGTTTTTCTCAGCAACTACTGTGATATCAATCTGGTCGACGCCATCAAGCGTGTGAAGGGCGTGGGTGATGTGAAAAACTTCACCGCCCAGGACTACACGATGCGGATGTGGCTCCAGCCTGACAAGCTCGCCGCGCTCGGCATCACTCCCTCCGATATCAAGAACGCGCTCAACGAGCAGAACGCCCAGTCGCCGGCCGGGCGCATCGGAGCCGAGCCCGCGCCGCCGGGGCAGGAAGGCCAATACAACGTGCGTGCCCTTGGATTGCTGAAAGATCCCAAGGAGTTTGAGGAGGTCATCATCCGCTCCAGTTCGGATGGCTCGCAGGTCAAGATCAAGGACATCGCCCGGGTGGAACTCGGCGCGCAGACCTACGACCTTCGTGCCCGCCTCAACAAGTCGCCCGCAGGTGCTTTTGCCATCTATCTGGCACCCGGTGCCAACGCCATCCAGACGGCGGACAACGTCAAGAAAATCCTCGATGAGGCCAAGGCCAAGTTCCCGGCGGATATGATTTACGACATCGCCCTGGACTCGACCTTGCCGATCAAGGCATCGATCGAGGAAATCGTCAAAACACTCGAGGAAGCGGTGATCCTGGTGCTGATCGTGGTGTTTGTTTTCCTGCAAAGTTTCCGGGCCACGATCATCCCGATGTGTACCGTGCCGGTGTCGCTGTTAGGAGCTTTCATCATGTTCCCCGTTCTGGGTTTCAGTGTGAACGTTCTAACCATGTTCGGGTTGGTTCTAGCCATCGGCATCGTGGTGGATGACGCCATCGTGGTGGTGGAGGCCGTGGAGCACCACATCGAGCACGGCAAGTCGCCCAAGGAAGCCACGCGCATTGCGATGAAGGAGGTGTCCGGTCCGGTGGTGGCCATCGGCTTGGTGCTTTGCGCGGTGTTTGTTCCGGTCGCCTTCATGGGGGGCGTGACCGGCCAGCTGTACAAACAATTCGCCCTCACCATCGCGGTGGCGGTTGTGTTTTCCGTGATCAACGCGCTCACGCTCAGCCCGGCGCTCGCAGCGATGTTGTTGCGTGCGCCGAAACCCGGCAAGGGACCGCTGGCGATGTTTTTCCGCGGTTTCAACCGGGTTTTCGACTGGATCACTAATACCTATGGTGCGGTGGTTGCCGGTCTTGTGCGCAAGGCCACCATTTCGATGTTGCTGTTAGTCATTGTGGTGTTTGCCATCACCCGCATTGGCAAGCACGTGCCCGGCGGCTTCATTCCGGACGAGGACAAGGGCTATCTGTTTGTGGCGGTGGAGTTGCCAGAGGGCGCGTCCCTGCAACGGTCCGATGAGGTTCTGAAACAGATCGAGCAAATCGTCGGCAACACCAAGGGAGTGCGCTCCGCAGTGGGCTTGGCCGGCATGAATATTCTCAACTCGCTCAATGTTTCTAACGCGGCATTGATGTTTGTGGGTCTCGAACCGTGGGAAGAACGCAAGGAACCCGAACTTCAGGCGAAAGCCATCGCCGCCACGTGGACGAAAAAATTCGCCGCCATCCCCGGAGCCCGCGCCTTCGCCTTCGGCCCACCTCCGTTGCCGGGATATGGCAATGTGTCCGGCTTCACCATGCAGCTTCAGGATCGCTCTGGCGGTAGTATCGATCAACTGGCCGCTTATGTGAAACAACTGCAGGCCGCCGTGGCCAAACGCCCGGAGATCGCCCGCCTGACCACCACCTTCAATCCCGCCACGCCGCAGGTGAAGGTGGAGTTAGATCGCGAGAAGGCCCGCACCCTCAATGTGCCCGTGGACAGCGTGTTCTCCACTCTCCAGACCTATTTGAGCGGACTGTACGTCAACGACTTCGTGCGTTTCGGCAAGGTGTACAAAGTTTTCCTGCAGGCGGAGTCCGAGTTCACCAGCAAGCCGGATGACATCGGGAAATTCTACGTCCGCAGCAACGACGGCAAGATGGTCCCGCTCAGCACATTGGTCACCGTCACCAAGATGTCCGGTCCCAATCTGGTCACCCGCTTCAACCTTTTCAACGCTGCGGAAGTCATGGGCGCAACCGCCCCCGGCTACAGTTCCGGCCAAGCCATCAAAGCCATCGAGGAGGTCATGAAAACCATGCCATCCGAAACCGGTTATGAATGGTCCGGCCTGACCTTGCAGGAAAAGAAATCCGAGGGACAGGCACCGGTCATCTTTGGCATGGCGGTGTTGTTTGTTTTCCTTCTGTTAGCCGCGCAATATGAAAGCTGGTCGCTGCCCTTTGCGGTGCTGCTTGCCACTCCCACCGTCATTCTCGGGACCATGGTGGGCATGTTGGTGCGTAACTTTGACCTCAATGTGTATGCCCAGATCGGCTTGGTGATGCTCATCGGTCTGGCGGCCAAGAATGCCATTCTCATCGTTGAGTTCGCCAAAATGCGGCGTGACGAAGGTGTGCCGATATTGGAAGCCGCCGTCGAGGGGGCCAAGTTGCGCCTCCGCCCCATCCTCATGACCTCGTTTGCCTTCATTCTCGGTTGTGTGCCCTTGATGCTGGCCACCGGATCGGGTGCCGCCGCACGCAGCACCATGGGCACCGGCGTGGTTTACGGGATGACTATCTCCACCGTCATCGGTTTGTTCCTGATCCCCGTCTGTTATGTCTTCATCCAGCGTCTGTCCGAACGCGGTGGCAAGAAAAATCCTGATTCTGTTACTCCTGAAACCAACATCCCATCATTATGAGCGCGATCATCGAAATCAAAGACGGCAACACCTGGCAAATCCGGGTAAGCGGAATCATCACAAAATCCGATCTGGACAAGGTCCAAGCGGCCGCGCGTGAGGACATCCGCAACTTTGGCAAGATCAAGGTGCTGTTGATCCTCGATGGAATGCAAGGTTGGGAACCCGGCGCCGATTGGTCCGACATGTCATTCATCGTGACTCACGGGGATGATGTGGAGAAAATCGCGATGGTTGGCGACCTCAAGTGGCAGACCGAGGCGCTGATGTTTGTCGGCGCGGGCATCCGCCGCACCCAGGTGAAGTATTTCCCGCTCGCCGAAATGGAACAGGCCCGCGCGTGGCTCCATGGTTGACGGTGCCGTCGCAGGCTGTGCTGCGGCTTTGGTCTTTTCGTCGGTTTTTCTTTTTTGTTAGATCCTGTGAGAACTCCGGAACATCATGACAGACCATCCTTTCAATTTGCTGTTGGATGATCCCGGCGAATGGCAGGTATTCGCCTCCGGAGATGCGGAGGGACGGATCACGCTGATCACGGGCGGGGACGGGCGTCCGGGCTTGCGGATGGATTACGATTTCCACGATGGCGGCGGCTTCGTGGTGATCCGGCGGGTGCTGCGTTTCATGCTGCCGCAGACCTTTGAGATCGGTTTCCAGCTCCGCGGAGAGGGGCTGTCTAACCATTTCGAGTTCAAGGTGGCCGATCCGGGAGGGGCCAACGTGTGGAGGTATTCGCGAACGGACTTTGCTTTGCCGGGGGACTGGAGCGATTGTCGGTTCCACGAACGCGAGTTGCTATTCGCGTGGGGGCCGGCTGGCGGTGGCGCGCCCGCCGAGGTGGAAGCCGTTGAGTTTGTCATTGCCGCGGGTCCCGGTGGCAAAGGCGCGCTCGAACTCGGGTCCCCATCCTTCGAGGATCAGACGCCGCGCCAACCCAAGGCGGTCATGGCCTCAAGCCAACAAGCGGGATTCGCCCCGGAGACGGTGCTGGATGCCAGCGCGACTGCCGGATGGCGGGCGGATTCCAATGATCGAAACCCGTGGTGGTCGGTGGATTTCGGTCGCCCCGTGCGTTTTGGCGGACTGGTCATCGCTTGGCCCGGGTCATTGCCGCACCGGGCGTATGCGGTGGAGATTTCCAGTGATGGGAAATCATGGGCTGGAATCTATCAGGCGACGTGCTGCCGTGGTGGAACAAGTTATATTCCGGCACCGGGCGCGGAATCACGCCACCTGCGCATCTCCTTCAGGAACGCGACGTGTGCGGCCTTGCAATCCATCGTGTTGCGGCCGGATGCGTTCTCGCGCACGCCGAACGAGTTCATCCACAGCGTGGCGGCGGAATCCCCGCGTGGGTGGTTCCCACGCTACTGGCATCGCGAGCAATCCTACTGGACACCGGTGGGCAGCCCGGAAGGAAAACGCCGCGCCCTGATCAATGAGGAGGGTATGGTGGAGACCGACGAGGCGGGGTTCTCCTTCGAGCCGTTTGTTCTAACAAAAATCGGGTTGCTCACCTGGGCGGATGTGAAAACCTCGTCCGCCCTGCCGAAGGAGGGCGCGCCGATGCCGTCTGTTAGATGGAAGGTGCGCGGTTTGCGGCTGGACATCCTGCCATGGGTGGATGGCACGGGGGATGACCTGACACTCCACGTCACCTATCGTTTGAAATGTGGCAAGGGGGCCTCCAACACGCGCCTGGTCGTCGCGGTGCGGCCTTTTCAGGTGAATCCCCCATGGCAGGCGTTCCGCAATCTCGGGGGTTGCAGTCCGATCCACCGGATCACCTGCGGATCTAACAAAATTCGGGTGGAGGATCGCGAGGTGAGTTTCGCTCCGGCCCCGCCAGGCATGGGGGCCGCCGCATTTGAGGAGGGTGGGGTGCTTTCCTATCTTGCAGAGGGGAAACTGCCGCCCAATCAAGTTGTCCACGATGATAGCGGCCATGCGGACGCGGTCATGGTATGGGAACTGCCCGCCGGGAAATCGGCACTCGAGGTTACGGTTTCCTTCCCCTATTTTGACAAGACCCACAAGATTTCTAACAACTCAAGGGTCAATGCGCTCGCCCGCTGGCGCAACACCTTGGGAAAAGTGACCTGGCAGGTTCCGGCGTGCGCGCAGCCGGCCTTTGATTGTTTCCGCACCGCCGCAGGGCACATCCTCATCAACCGCGACGGCCCCGCCATCCAGCCGGGACCCCGCCGCTACACCCGCTCGTGGGTCCGCGATTGTGTGATCATGGGTGCCGCCCTGGCCAAGGCGGGCCTGCCGAAAGCCCTGCGCGAATTTCTAACATGGTATTCGCGCTTCCAGCGAGACGACGGCTTCGTTCCCTGCGTGGTGGACCGCGACGGTGTGGACTGGCTCGTCGAGCACGACAGCCACGGCCAGTTTCTCTGGGGCATCCGCGAGGTCCTCCGCGAGGGAGGTGACAAGCGCTTCGTGAGGAAAATGCTGCCCCACGCGCGCAAGGCGGCGGACTATCTGATCTTCCTGCGTGGCCAGCGGCTGACAGATGCCTACAGGTCCGGCGAACACGCGGCCTGTTTCGGCCTGTTGCCGGAATCCGCTAGCCACGAGGGATACCTCGCCCATCCGGTGCATTCGTATTGGGATGATTGCTGGGGCGTGCGCGGGCTGGAGGCGGCGGC
>CAYWLC010000029.1:12169-25289 GCA_964458895.1 uncultured Luteolibacter sp.
GAGATCTACACCGCCCTCTGCACTCTTCCCCTACACGACTCTCTTCCGATCTCGCGCCCGCTGGCGCAACCGGTGGGGAAAAGTGGCCTGGCAGGTTCGGGCGTGCGCGGGCTGGAGGCGGCGGCGGATCTGGCGGACGCGGTGTGTTTGTTAGAAGACGCCGCGCGCTGGAGATCAGCCGCCGCGGATTTCCAGCGCGACCTGCTCGCATCCATCGACAAGGTCATCGCCACAAAGAATCTCGCCTACATTCCCGGATCGGTCGAGTGGGCGGACTTCGACCCCACGGCGACTTCCAACGCCATCGCCATGCTCGATTTCGCGGACGCGCTTCCTAACAAACCACTGCATGCGATGCTCGGCACCTATCTCGACGGCTTCCGTCGCAAGCACCGCGGGGAGATGCCATGGAACAACTACACCGCTTATGAAATCCGCATCATCGGAGCCTTCGTGCGTCTCGGGAAACGCGACGAGGCGAACGAACTGCTGGAGTTTTTCCTAACAGACAGGCGGCCGATCAAATGGAACCAATGGCCGGAAATCACCTGGCGCAACCCGCGTTCGCCGGGCCATCTCGGCGATGTGCCTCACACCTGGATCGCGGCGGAATACCTGCTGGCGCTCGCCTCGATGGTCGCCTGCGAACGCGAGGCAAGCGCCTCCCTGGTGCTTGCCTCAGGCATGCCATGGTCATGGATTGCGGGGGAAGGCGGGTTTTCGGTGAAAAACCTTCCAACCCGCTTCGGTGCCTTGGATTTCAAAATTTTAGCGCGCGGCACCGAATCGATTCACGTGGATGTCGGTGGTTCCATCACGCTGCCTCCAGGCGGGCTCACTATCGCGCCACCGCTGCCACCACGCATGAGGATCGTTTCCGCACCTAACAGAAAAGCGGCGGACGTCCAGGCGGACGGCGAGGTGATCCAAGTGTCATCGCTGCCCTATCATGCGGTGCTGCACCTGGGATCACCCGGATCACGGCATGCCTGAAAACACGAATGGAATGGCCGCAAGAGAACGCAAAGAACGCAAAAAAAAGTGATTTGTAAATGTTCTAAACGGAAGAGAAGAGGGTCGGGATCTAACGACACTTCAATATCCAACAACCAACACTCAATATCCAATTTCCAGGGTAAGAGGAGCTAACGCATTGTTCTTCCCGGTCGTTTCGGCACTGTTGAACTGGATGGCGATCCGTTTATCTGATTTCTTCATTTGTCCATTGGATATTGAGTGTTGGCTGTTGGATATTCGCATGGTCGAGACGTCCCCATGCCCCTTAACATTTGTCGTGTGTGGCAGCATGGATCAAGCTGATGACGACCGTTTGAGGCAGGGATGATGGGAGTGGGTCGTGGCTGTGCGCGCACGGAGTTCCGCGTTCACGCGTTCTTGTGTTCGGTGTTCCTACCTGTCTGATATACGCACGCGCCGCCCAAATATCCTTGACAATCAAGCATTTCCGAGCCAAGATCCTCTCGTAAGCCTCCCGGATATCACGTCCAGACATGCTACTAATAAACGCTGTAAGCATAGATTCATGCGCGTTATGTCGCACCAAGCCATTCCGGTGATGCTGCTTCTCGCCAGCACTGCCTCAGGCGTGCCGCAGGAGGCATACTTCAAGCCCAGCGTGACCGATCCTGCCATCACGCAGTTTAACGACCGCCACTACGCCGTGGTGGACCCTGCGGTGACAGGTCGCGGTCGTTTGGTGTTGTTTCTGCCCGGCACGGGTGCGACGCCATTTCTATACCGCGAGTTTCCGAAGAATGCCGCGGGGCTCGGCTTTCATGCGCTCGGGCTGATGTATCCCAATGACAGCGCAATCAACGTGCTTTGCCTGCAATTCGCGCCGTCTGATCCCGATGCCGCCGGCAATGCGCGATTGGAGGTGATCGATGGGACAGACCGTGTGAACTTCCTGACGGTTGACAGCGTCAACTCCATTCAGAACCGGCTGCTAAAAGCGCTACAATACCTGCAAACGACCTACCCATCGCAAGGCTGGGGGCAGTATTACAGCGGCAACGCTGTGCTGTGGAGCAAACTCATCGTCTGCGGCCACTCGCAAGGTGCCGGAATGGCGGCGATGCTGGCGAAGACCCGCGTCACGGACCGTTGCGTCATGTTCACCGACATGGACTGGTGGGTCGCGGGCGATCGCCCATACAACTGGATGTCAACCACGCCGCAGACGCGGGTGGACCGCTGGTATCTTTTCGCCCACGAGCGCGATCAATATCTCGACTTCTCCGAGATGCAGGTCGCTGCTGCCGCGCTGGATGTGTCTCGTTATGGGACCTATCAGCAAGTGGAATCCTCCACCTCAGCTGGCTATGGATCCCGGCACTTCCTTTCGACCAATCTTGAACCCGCTCCCGCTCAATCCAGCAGCTACCACGGTTGTCCAGTCGTAGATGCGGCGACACCTATGCAATCCGATGGCGTTACACCCGTCTTCAAACCCGTGTGGGATTACTTGTTGCTGCACGACACCTTGCCGATCATGATCGAATCCAGTCCAAGTAGCATCAGCATCATCTTTTCCCCGGGCATGATCGAGCAATCCGACGACCTCACCCACTGGACACCACAGCCCGCGGCCACCAGTCCACTTGTTTTGCCGCGCAGCGCGCTGCCCATTCGCTCCTTCTATCGACTCCGGACACCGTGACACCACATCGAACGTTGATTCCTTACCAGATAGTGCAACAAAGAGAGCGGTACGTGATACTTGGATAGACCAACCGGGTGCATGTATTATTGTGCTTGCGGCTTTTCCCATGGTTGGATTCAACTGCGGCGCAGTTCGAGCCAACCAATCAAGAAGCCTTTGGTAGGCTTGCTTGAGGAAGTTGGCGAACTTGCTTCCGACTGCGAGTTTGACGATTTTGCGCCGGCCGCTGCACACCAGTTTGGCCGGGATTGGCAGCAGTTCGTAGCGACTCCTGATCGCTTCGGTGTGCCCCCCTTGGTTTTTGACCAACTTGCGAGGCGTCCAATTCCGCGCAAAGTCTGCGGAATGCATCCTCACCACACAGCCGTCCTTTACGCATGCCGGTGATGTTGGCTACCGCATCATCGTCCTGCAGTCGCCGACAATGTGCGAAGCGCGTGCCACCTATCAGACAGTTCAGCGAGAAGGCCTTGAGGATGTCCGCCACAGGTGTGGCGTTAGGACTGGTGCGCGGCAAGGGATGGCTTCGAACTGCCTCGTCAATCACCCCGCCGCGTTCCCAAAAGTGATGGGCATGCGGCAAAGCAAAACGCCGGACCACTTGCTAGAGCGGCCCGGCGTCGGGAATGATTCCAGTTAGAAACGAATCAGGGGGTCGGCACCTTGGAGATGGTCTTGAGGATGCGCGACGCGATCTGATAGGGGTCGCCCTGGGAATTCGGACGGCGGTCTTCGAGGTAACCCTTGTAATCGCTGTTCATGAAGCTGTGCGGAATGCGGACGGAGGATCCGCGGTCGGCCAGGCCGTAGGTGAACTTGTCGATCGACTGGGTTTCATGCAGTCCGGTGAGGCGCAGGTGGTTGTCCGGGCCATAAACGGCGATGTGTTCCTCGAGGTTTTCCGCGAAGGAGGCCATGAGCGCTTCGAAGTAGGCCTTGCCGCCCTTGTTGCGCATGTAATCGGTGGAGAAGTTCGCGTGCATGCCAGAGCCATTCCAGTCGCCGCGGATCGGTTTGCAGTGGAACTCGACATCCACGCCGTATTTTTCACAGACGCGCATGAGGATGTAGCGGGCCACCCAGACTTCGTCGGCCGCTTTTTTCGAGCCCTTGCCGAAGATCTGGAATTCCCACTGGCCTTTGGCGACCTCGGCGTTGATGCCTTCGTGGTTGATGCCGGCGTCCAGGCAGGCGTCGAGGTGTTCATCGACGATCTGGCGGGCGATGTCGCCCACGGCCTTGAAGCCGACGCCGCAGTAGTAAGGACCTTGCGGCGCGGGGAAACCTTCCGTGGGAAATCCGAGCGGGCGACCGTCCTGATAGAGGAAGTATTCCTGTTCGAAGCCGAACCATGCGCCGGGATCATCCAGCACCGTGGCGCGGGTGTTGGTCGGGTGTGGTGTGACGCCATCGGGCATCATCACCTCGCACATCACCAGAATGCCATTGCGGCGGGTGCTGTCCGGGTAACAAGCGACGGGTTTGAGCATGCAATCCGAGCTGCGGCCCTCAGCCTGTTGGGTCGAGCTGCCATCAAATCCCCACATCGGAAGATCTTCGAAGCTTGGGAAGCTGTCGAATTCCTTGAGTTGGGTTTTGGCGCGGAGGTTCGGAACGGGCGTGTAGCCGTCGAGCCAGATGTATTCCAGTTTGTATTTGGCCATGTTGGTCGTGTGGTTCAGTGGTTATGGGGTGAGAGTGCTCGGGCTCGAATCGGTGTTGTCGAGGCCGAATGATCTGGTAAAATCAAGCATTTCGCGTGCCAATATCGCGGTTTTTTCCGATAATTTTGGCGATGGCGGCCAGATGGGTGGGGGTGGTGCCGCAACAACCGCCCACGATGCGCGCACCGGCAGCGAGCAGGCGCTCCGCAGTGTCCGCCATTTGATCCGGGGTCGCCAGATAGAGAGTTTTGCCGTTCACTTGTTGGGGGGCTCCGGCATTGGGTTGGATGATGACATGGGCCGAACCGGCCGCCGCGACCATTTCCCGGCAGAGCGTGACGTAGTCGTCCAAGTCCAGCGAGGTGCCGCAATTGGCTCCGACAATGGAGGCACCCGCCTCGACAGCGCGCCCGATCGAGTCAGCCACGGAGGTTCCCATCATGGTGCGGAACCGGCCATCGGATAATTTTTGAAAAGCATAACTGGCGATCACCGGCAGGGTGGGGGCGGCGGCGATCGCAGCTTCGATGCCGACGATCATTTCCTCCGGGTCGCTCATGGTTTCTAGCAGAATCGCATCCGCGCCCCCGGCAGCCAGACCTTCAATTTGCTCGTGGAATGCCTCGCGTACTTCGTCGGCGGTGAGATCACCCACCGGTTCGAGGAAATCCCCACAGGGGCCGACGTCGCCAAGAATCCACGCATCATCCCCTGCGGCGGCGCGCGCGACTTGTGTGGCGGCGAGATTGAGCGCTCTAACATCCCCTGCGCGGCCGTGGGATGCCAGAATGAAACGCGAACCCCCGAATGAGTTGCTCGTGATCAGATCGCTGCCGACACCGCGATAGGATGCGTGGATTGCCATGACGTCCTCCGGGCGGTCCATATTCCATGCCATTCCGCAGTCACCCGCCGCCATGCCGCGGGCGAGTAACAGGGTGCCCATGCCGCCATCGCCACAGAGGGGACGTGCCGCCAGTTCGCGCATCAGGTCGTGTCGAGACATTCGTGCATCAAAAAATCCTGCGACGCACAACACAAGCCTTGATGCGAAAAATCGTACCAGATCAACAAATATTCAAATAATATCACTAGACCCGCAGGGCCGGGCACAGTAGCTTGCTCCTCGTTATGAATGACCCTCACCCACTTAGTGCCGCCGTGATCGCTGGAAAACGCAAAGACGTTCCGGCGCTTGTCCAATCCTGTCTTGATGCAGGCGAAACCGCCCAGTTCATCGTGGAGAACCGTTTGGTTCCGGCGATGGCCATTGTCGGTGAACGCTTCAAAAACAACGAGATTTTCGTTCCCGAGATGTTAATTGCCGCGCGGGCGATGAAAGAAGCGCTCGCGGTGCTTGAGCCGATGTTGGTCGAAGCCGGAGTGAAACCCGAGTTCAACGCGGTGATCGGCACGGTGGAGGGCGACCTTCATGATATCGGCAAGAATCTGGTGGCCATGATGTGGAAAGGTGCCAACATCGACGTCATCGACCTCGGCGTGAATGTGCCGCCCGCGAAATTCGTGGAAGCGATTCGTGAGAACAACGCGATGCTTGTGGGTCTCTCGGCCTTGCTCACCACCACCATGCCGGCCATGCGCGAAACGGTGAAAGCGATTCGCGAGGCGGGTCTAACACCCAAGATCCTCATTGGCGGCGCACCGATCACCAGCGAGTATGCTGCGGAAATCGGCGCGGACGGTTATGCCGCCGATGCCGGCAGCGCGGTGGATTCCGCGATGGCGCTCCTGAGGGCCTCGTGAGAAATGTTGCGGCGATCCATGATCGTCGCACTTTACTAACAATATCGCGCCGTGCGTTTCTAACACTCCGCATTCACGCGAAAAATGCGACAGTCATGGGCCGACTCTGCTTGAGGGAAGGCCCACACCCGCAGGGCAAGTAAGGGCGATATCTGATCGCCCATGCCCATGTGGAGACATATGAGAATTGCGATCCTCTCGCCTCATTTGCTGCCATGGACATCGGCGGACGGATTCCGCCGATGCCATATGTTAGAGAGCTTCGATGGCCGCCATGATGCGTTTGGCGATACGGTCGTATTCGTCCTTGCCTTTCGCCGCCGTGATTTCGTCGGATTCCAGGCGGATCGCGGGGCCGATACTCACCGTGATGCGTGAGAACCTGATGCGGGCGGACCCGCGCGGCAGCGCTTCATAGGCACCCGAGATGCGCACCGGTTGGATGACGGCGCCGGACTTGACGGCGATCAGGCCGATGCCGGGCGCGGCTTCGGCGATATTTCCGTCGAGCGTGCGTGCGCCTTCGGGGAAAACGACCACGCGCCAGCCATCTTTGAGTTTGCGGATAATGGTTTTCAGGCTGGCCATGTCCGGGCGGTCCTGGTCCACGGGGATGGCATTCCACTTGCTGTAGAGCCATGTGGTGAAGCCTTGGAAAAGGGTCTTGCGGGCGAGGTAGGCAATCTCGGTGTGATAGAGGCTGCCGATCAGAGGGGGATCCAGATAGCTCTGGTGATTGGAAGCGATGAGAACCGGTCCCTCGGTGATCAGGTTCTCCAAACCGATAATGCGCAATCCGAAAAGAGTCCGGAACGCGGCCCTGAAGGTCATCCATCCCAGCCAGTAGATCCACTTCATGATAGATGTTAGATAAGGTCAATCCGCGAGTGCGAGTCCCTGTTGTCTGAGGATATCGAGGGCGGCGTTGACTCCGGATTCGATGGTGAGGTGCGAGTTGTCAAGGATGGTGGCCCCGTGGGCGACGACGAGAGGCGCGGTGCTGCGTTTGCTGTCTGCGGCGTCGCGGCGGGCGATGGAATCCACCTCGCCCGCGTCCTGTCGGCGCGCGGCGCGCACGTGTTCCGCGGCATCAACATAGATTTTGTAAGGAGTGTCGGGAAAGACCACGGAGCCGATATCGCGGCCTTCCATGACCACGCTCGAATGCGCGAGGTAATCGCGCTGGAGCTCGATGAGTTTCCGGCGCACTTCCGGAATAGCGGCGATGGTGGAGACATTGGCGTTGACCATTTCGCCGCGCAGATCGTCACCGGGGTCCACCCCATCGATTGCGATGGTGGACATGATGCCGTCATTGCCGCACTGAATGGTGACACGGTCTAACATCCCAATCACCGCGGTGGTGTCATGGGGATCGATGTGATCGAGCAGCACTTTCCAAGTAATGGCGCGGTACATGTCACCGGAGTTGACCATGATGAGTCCGAGGTGTTTGGCAAGATGGAGGGCAAGGGTGCTTTTGCCGGAAGCGGCGGGTCCATCAATGGCGATGGCGATGTTTCGGGTGTTGGACGGATGGGGATTCACTCTCGGGATAGGGTTGGCAGGACAAAATCGGCGGCAGTGGAGCGCTCGTGGAGGATGGCGTTGAGGTGATGGGAGAATCCGGGATAGGAGGTGTTCACGCAAGCGGTGTTGCGGATGATCGTTTCGCCCTTGGCAAAAAGCCCGGCGATGGCGAATGCCATGGCAATGCGATGATCGCCGAAACTATCCAATTCCGCGCCGTGAAGCGGATGGCCTCCCTCAATTTCCATGCCGTCATCGAACTCCTCGATGACGGCCCCCATCGCACGCAGGTTGTTGACCACGGTGGTGATGCGGTCGGTTTCCTTGACGCGCAGTTCGCGGGCGTTGCGGATGCGGGTGTGTCCCGCCGCCAGAGCTGCCGCCACCGCGATGATCGGAATTTCATCAATGAGATTGGGCACCTCGGCTGCGAGAATGGTGGTGCCCGTGAGCGGCGCACCGTGGATCTCGATATGGCCGATAGGTTCGCCATCGGATGCATGGACAAATTCCATCAAGTGGGCACCCATGCGGGTGAGCACCTTGAGAATGGCGGTCCGCGTGGGGTTGAGACCCACATCCTTGATGAGCAGGCGAGAACCCGGGAGCGCGGCCGCCGCCACCAGCCAGAAGGCGGCGCTCGAGATGTCTCCCGGCACGGTGAAATCACAGGACTTGGGAACCTGTCCGCCCTCGATCGAGATGGCATTGCCCTTGCGGCCGGTGATGACGCCGAACGATGCGAGCATGCGCTCGGTGTGGTCGCGCGTTTCCGCAGGTTGGATGACGGTGCTTTCACCTTGGGCGAACATCCCGGCTAGCAGCACGGCGCTTTTCACCTGGGCGCTGGCGACAGGCATTTGATAGATGACGGGCATGAGCTTCGCCGCGCGGATGAGCAATGGCGCACAGCCGGGCTTGGCACCCAGCGTTTCAATCCGGGCTCCCATCTGTCCCAGCGGCACGGTGATGCGCCCCATCGGACGCGTGGAGAGCGAGGCGTCACCGAACAATTCCGAGGTGAATGGCTGTCCCGCTAACAGACCCGCGAGCAGGCGCATGCCGGTGCCGGAGTTGCCGCAATCAATGGGCGCGGAGGGTTCTGAAAGATGCATCGACCGACCGTGGATGCGCAGGTTGACAGGGCCGTATCCGGCGAGTTCTGTGAGCACGTCATGGTGGGCGCCGAGGGCCTTCATGGCATTGAGCGTGTTCAGGCAGTCCTCGCTGGGCAGAAAATTGCGGATGCGGCACGTTCCGTTAGAGAGACCGCCGAGGATGGCGGCGCGGTGGGACATGCTCTTGTCTCCCGGAACGCTGAATTCCGCGTGGAGGCTGCCAATGGGAGTGACTCGGAATTCGGACATGAGATCTAACAAAAATTCTAGCAGTATTGGCTGTGGGTTGTTTCTAGCATGTCTGGCTGAGGAGGTCGCGCTGCTGTTTGGCGATGGCCAGCCATTGTCCAAGCGCTTCCGGATCGGCGCTTTCCAGAAGCGACACCATCTCCCCGAGGTCCGCGAGGGTTTCGCGCAGCGGTCCGAGCAGGGCGCTACGGTTTTCGATGAGTATTTCCGCCCACATTTCCGGGTTTCCCGAGGCGACGCGTGTGGTATCGCGCAGGCCACCACCGCCGAAGCCGCCATCGGAGGGATTTTTCATACAAACCCGGGCCGCGCTGGAAGCGATGATGTGCGGAAGGTGGCTGATCCGGGCGACCAGTGCGTCATGGGTCGCGGCGTCCATCCAGGTGGTCCGGCAACCGACGCTTTGCCAGAAATTTTCTAACAATATTTCACACGCTGTGGGTGCGTGTTCATCATTGGTGAGCAGACAGGCGGCGTTGAGGAACAATTCGGCGCTGACCGCTGCAAGACCGCTGCGCTCCGAGCCGGCCATCGGATGGCTGCCGATGAAGTCGATGTTGCGCCCGTCTAACAATGGCGGGATGTCCTGATGCGGCGCGCGCTTCACGCTGCCGACATCGGTGACGAGGCATCCGGATGGCAACCCGGCATCCAGCGCTTGGGAAACCAGTGCCGCCATGGATCCCACCGGCACGGCGAGAACCAGCAGATCCGCGTCAGTGACAGCATCGGTTAGATCGCCGGTTGCACCGTTGATTCCCATGGCGCGGGCCGCCGCCACGGTTTCCGGTTTGCGTGCCCAGAGCCGGACGCGCACGGGCGGGGGAGCACTGGCGAGCGCCATGGCCAGCGAGCCGCCTAGCAGGCCGCCGCCGAGAATGGTGATGTTGGAAAATGCCGCGCTCATTCGCAAAAAACCGGGTCCAGTGGCCCGGACCCGGTGGGTTTATCCTGAAATGGGCTTACTGATGACCAAAGATTTTTCAGGGAACGCGGAAATATTTTTTTTCCGCGGGAGGATAGGTGGGGTCTTGAACCAAGGTGCCACTGGGAATGTCACGCACATCCACCACCTTGTTGTTGTAGGGGCTGAACACAAAACCTTCCTTGCCGGGAACCTTGTTAGCAAATTGATAGTCAGAGGATTTCTTGGGTTCCGTATCCTTTTTGACGGGCTCGATGGTTTCGGAATTCGTATCAGGCTTGGTGATTTCCGTCTTCTTGATCTCCTCCTGTTCCTGTTTCTTGAGTTCCTCAGCTTTCTTCTGATCCTCTAACGCCTTGGCTTTCTGTTGTGCGGGTGTGAGTTGGGTTTTGCCTTGTTGGACGACACCACGGGTATGATTCGGATGTTCGTCAACAGGATAGCACGAAACAAGCGGCAGGCTGACAAGAGCAGCGAATCCGATGGAAAGACGAAGATTCATGGCGGTGGAAATTCAGGGAGTGTGGTTTGGAGACTCCCCCCAAGAGTCCGGCGGGGAGACGACCGCATGATGACTTTTTTCCACGTCGCGTCAAGCGGGGCATTGTTTTTTTGTCAGCACTGAGCAGAATCGCTGGTGAACGCGGCGGAGTGCGGACCCTAAAAAAACCACGGGCGCCGGATCCCTTGTTCCGACGCCCGTGGACCCTTTGGGGGGGCAATTGTGCTATCCCTTACGAGCAGAAGGTTGTCATAAAACGGACATATGGCAACAACGCAATCGCGTATAGAACCCCTACGTTGATATAGGTGATCGCGCTTAGCACTCAACTCCGCCCCGTCCAGGCCATGTGTCCGTAACGTGCTAGCACCTTTTCCCCGATGATCTCGTTCGACGGGTCAAAATCCACCGAGTGCCACTGGGTCGCCAAAAAGGAAGCCAGGTGCTGTGCGCGGGCCTGGGACAATTCCGGGTCACAGGGGAGCGCCACCGACCCTTGGTGCAACAATCCATGCAAGGTCCGGCGCTGCCCGGCACCCGCCACTTTCCGGCCTTCCATGTCCACCAGATCGTGGCTGACGGGGTTGTCAAAACACAGTGAGGCGCCGGTTGCCTCGTCGCCCGTGCTGAGGCGGGCATCCAGCCCCTCCGCACACAAGGCGTCTGCCAACGCGGCATGAATCATCCGGTAACTATCCGCCCCGCGCAGCTCGGTTAGCTTTTCGCCGCGAGGCACCACCAGCGTGTAGGTCCAATCGGTCCGGTGATCGACCATTCCGCCACCAGTCCAACGGCGGACGCAGGCCCCCCCCGGAAATGACGCATGGGCCTCCGCCAGTTTGCCGAAATAGCCGATGCTGCACCACTCGCCCTGCCAGCCATACACCCGCAACACGGGCGTCCCCACGGTTTCTAACAACCACTCGTCCACCGCCATCGCCTCCGGGCCGGGACGTTTCACCGGATCTAACCAAAGCTGCAGATGATCAAATGTCACCCGCCCGTCATAATCGGCCCGCCGCGATGCGCAATCCGCATTTCCTCCTCGATCCTTGCATTCCTGCGTCCGCCCGCCATTTTCCCTCCATGCCTTTCGTGCCGAAACCCCAGAGCGCCCTTTTGATCGTGGGTCACGGATCCACCGAGAATCCGGATTCTTCCGCGCCCTATTTCGACCACGCCGAGGAAATTCGCAGCCGCAAGGTGTTTGCAGAGGTGCATTGCTGCTTTTGGAAAGAGGAGCCTTCCATGCGCGAGGCACTCTACATGATCGATTCCGAGGAGGTGTATGTCGTCCCGGACTTCATCAGCGAGGGCTATTTCACTCAGGACGTCATTCCACGCGAATTGCAACTCACCGGTCCCACCAGCCGGGTTAAGGGCAAACTCCTGCATTATTGCCTGCCTGTCGGTGTGCATGCTTCCATGACCGGATTGATCCTCCGCCGCGCCAGGGAAGTGGCCCCCGATGTGGATCCCGCCGCAAGCACCTTGATCATCACCGGCCATGGAACCGGCCTCAACCCGAACTCGGCCAAAGCCATTCGCGACCAGGTCAACCTGATTGCCGCATCCGGGGCGGGCTACGCCGCCGTGCTCGACGCCTACATGGAACAAGCACCCTTGATCGCGGATTGGGACCAATTGTCGCTTGCTCCCAACGTCATCGTCGTGCCCTTCTTTATTTCGGACGGACTTCATTCCTATCAGGATATCCCAGTGCTGCTCGGCATCGAAAACGAGGTCGGGAGCGCCGCCAGCCAGCGCGATGTCTTCCGCCAAAACCCTCACCACCTCCGTGGAAAAACCTTGTTTTATTCATCCGCGATCGGAACCGAACGCTTGTTGGCCGATGTCATCCTCGATCAGATTTCGGACTTCGATAAAGTCAACAAGACCCTGTAATCCAACCCTATAGGCCATTTCTCACCGGAAAATCCCCATCGATGTCCATTGCCAAGTCCCTCCAACAATTGCTCCAAGCCGGTGTGCATCGCATTGGTCAACTCGAGTTTCAAGCAATCGATTCAAACCGTCGCTTCATCGCCTGCCATTGGCAGGACAGCGAACAGGCGAGGCAGGCGGATTTTGGCGGACTGGAGGTGCATGACGGTCCGTCCTCGGCGCGTGATTTATCGACCTACGCGGACGACGGAAGCTACCGATTCACCAAGGGGCAGACGAATTTGAAGCGTGGATGGGTGATGATTTTGGAGAATCCCGAAGACCTCCGCATGGCGCTGGACCAATTTTATCCTGCGGCTGTGGGCATGGTTTTGGCGGCGCGCGACGGCACCTTGGAAATTGAGAACCTGAGGGACAAACTCAGCCGTCAAAGCGGGATGTACCGCAACGCGCGCTTGATCCGCGATGACGACGCGCAAAGGCTTGTTAGAGAGGTGTGTGGTCCCGCCCACCAATGCGCGAAACGGATCTTGTGGCGCATGGATGAGCACACACCGCTGGATGACAGCGAAGCCAGCCGCTACAACGGGATTCCCGGGGATGTGCCGGAAAACGAGGCGATTCCCTTGCTGTGTCGGGAGGCCTGCAATCATTTCGTTGCAGAGTGCTGCCGGGTGGTGAAAGAGGGCGGATCATAACAGTGTTAGATGAGCGTGAGGCCCTCCATCCCCGAGGAAAACCGAGGTTTGCGGGAGGCGGAGAAAAATTAGTGAAAAATTT
>CAYWLC010000030.1:0-25157 GCA_964458895.1 uncultured Luteolibacter sp.
TGGACTTCGACGAGGTCCGCGGCCGGCACCATGTCAAACGCGCGGTGGAAGTGGCGGCGGCTGGCGGGCACAATCTCCTCCGGGTCGGCCCCCCGGGCACCGGGAAATCCATGCTTGCCAAGCGCATCCCCAGCATCATGCCCGAAATGACCGAGGACGAGGCCATCGAAACGACCAAGATCCATTCGATCTCAGGACTGTTAGACCCGTGGCGGGCGTTTCTAACCACCCGGCCGTTCCGCGCGCCGCACCACACGATCTCGGACGCAGGTCTGTTAGGTGGTGGCACCAACCCCGGCCCGGGCGAAGTCTCGCTGGCGCACCACGGCGTGTTGTTCCTCGACGAACTGCCGGAGTTCCGCCGCCAGACGCTGGAAGTCATGCGCCAACCGCTGGAGGACAGAGAAGTTACCATAGCCCGCGCAGCCGGATCGCTGACCTTCCCGGCCAGCTTCATGCTCGTGGCGGCAATGAACCCTTGTCCATGTGGTTTCTACGGAGATATCAAGCGCCAGTGCCGATGTTCTCCGCGTCAAATCGAAAACTACCGGCAACGCATAAGCGGACCTTTGTTAGACCGGATTGACATTCACTGTGAGGTGCCGCTGGTGGATTTTAAAGAGCTCTCTTCCCAAACCGGAGATGGCGAAAAATCTGAGACGATTCGAACTCGAGTTGTAGCGGCACGCCACATCCAGCAGGAACGCTTCCGCAAAGCTGCGGGTGCGACCAACTCTGCGATGAGTCCGCGCTTGATGAAAGTCCATTGCCAACTTGATGCCGAAGCCAATGGTTATCTCGAACACGCGATGGAGGAATTAAATTTCTCCGCCCGCGCCCATGACCGTATTCTCAAAGTAGCGCGCACTCTCGCCGATCTGGCGGGAGCAACGAACATCCGCGCCACCGACATCCTCGAAGCTATCCAATACCGGTCACTGGACCGGAAACTCTTCAGTTAAGCCTCCATGAAAATCATCCCCGCCATTTTTGAGAACCACGAAATCCGTCGCCTCTGCGACGAGAAGAGGCAAATCGGCTCGTTCCCTTCGTAGATATTGTTCAGAGCGTGCCCAGCCCCAAGGCCGCCCACCGGACCGCAAGGAATGGATCAAGCAACGCGAAGCCTTTATCCTTCCGACTAACTTGATAGTTATACGGAAGCGGGTAGAAGAGTGAGGCCGAATGCGGCGGTGCGATCAAGAGGAACACCGATTTGCCCGCCGACGTCTCAAGAGTATCAATACACCCAGACCGCCCAAAAGAACGGATCCTTGTTCAGGAACAACGACCAGAGCCAATTGGTTTCTTCCTGCTCCATAAGCATAGTCGATGGTATATCCTGATGGCATATCAACAACCGTGCCAAAGCGCGTGATAGGGCCGGTGAACGTGCCATAAGCAGCAAAGACGTATGCCTCACGTGTAAGAACCCCATCAATACCGGTGAATACGATGGTCGAAAGTTCGCCGAGTTGCAGTGCGTTTGTGATGTTAATCCTATCGACGGTATCGGTGTTGCCGTTCCAGTCGATTGACATCAGGTGATCAACGAACAGGCTGCCGACCCCTATAGTTCCGATGTCGTTGACTTCACCTGGAGCGATGTTGCCGTTGACCATGACCGATCCACCCAGCGTGCCGTTACCGGCTAGAGTTGCTCCGCTGGCAATGGTGGCGCTGGTGTTTCCGAGTGAGCCGTTGACTAATAAGGTTCCGGCTGACACCACTGTAGCGCCTGTGTAGCCGCTGTGTCCGGTGAGCGCCAGTGTGCCATCGCCGCTTTTGGTGATGCCATTGCCTAGACCGGAAATCGTTCCAGAAATGGTGAGTTTATCGTTAGAATTTGCCACCGAGACGTTTGCATTGCTGGCCAAGCCCAGCGACGTGGAAATCGTATGGCTGCCATTGTCATTGGCGACTAGCGCCGGAGCGCCGTTTCCTTTGAGAGTCAAGGAGCCGCCTGTTCCCTGCGCCAAGGTGTAGGATTGATCGTGGTCGAAACGAATGCCACTTAGCGTCGGGTTGGCTCCATCTAGGCTCACTGTGGAGGGCGCGGTGGTGGCATTGCCAAAGGTCGCGGTGTCGTTGATGCTGAGAATTCCATCAAGGCCTGCCACACCACCGGCGTGGGTCCAGTTGTCAAAGGCATTCACGTTGTTTCCCCAACTGCCGTCACCCGCAATATTCCAAACACTCTGACCCGAGTAGGCGAAACCAGTCACTGTGACATTCTGCGAAATGAGTCCGGTATTGGCGAGTCCGCTGCCGCTGACCGCCTGTGAGGTAAAATCGACTCCTACGGATCCGGATTTCAGTCCTGCAGTATTATCAGAAATCCCGACGATGATATTGCTGGAGTTGCTTGTCTGACCCGCGATGCCCGTCACAGAACCGGATGCGGTGATGCCGGTGGACGTGCTGCCGATCACGCCACCGAGGGTTTCGGTGAAATCACCGGATGCTGCGGAGTTGCCCACCCTGAGCGTCTGGGTGCCGAAGGTGCCGCCCGCGTGAATTCTTCCTAAATCCACGTCCTGGGTAACGGTGGCAACCGCGTAGTCGTAAAGGTCGATGTAGAGCGCATTGTCGGCGGGGACGTCGTGGAAGGCGTTGTGGTATTTGGGCAGGCCGGTGACTCCTGCGAAGGTGCCGGAGGAGGTGCCGGTGTAGGTAATGAGTTTGTAGGAACCCGCGCCTGCACTGCCGAAACCGCTGGCGTTGTTGTTGTCAATGAGGTTGATCGTGCCGCCGTAGACAACGTCGCCGGTGACGTCGACCCTGTCGCTGGTGCCCGTCGATGCATGGCTGGCACCGGGGGCGCCGAGTTCGAAATTCGCGATGCCGGCGAGGCTGAGATGGCCGGTGACGGTGAGAGTTCCGATTCCACCGTCGCCCGGTTGGAGGGTTCCATTGCTTTCGATATCCATCGCTCCTGTGGTGCCCGTCCCGTTGAGAGTGGCACCGGTTTTGACAACCGTTGCCTCGGAGCCGCCGATGTTGCCGTTGACCGTCATCACGCCCGCTTCCACCGTCGTTGTGCCGGTATAGGTGCTGTTGCCGGTGAGGATGAGCGTGCCTGTGCCGGTTTTGGTGAAACCACCGCTGCCACCATTGTTCGCGATCGCTCCACCGTAGGTGAGGGTTTTGCTAGACGCGACATCAATGATTCCGGCACCCGAGGGACCCACAGCGATGCCCCGGTTCGTGGCCAGCGTGAATGTGGAGGTGGCGGCCAGTGTGGCACCGGCGTTGATGACGAGGTCGTTAGAACCGCCGAGATTCGCATCCTGGCTGATCGAGAGCGTACCCGCCGCGACCGTCGTGGTTCCGGTGTAGGTCGAGCTGGTGCCGGCGAGTGTCAGCGTGCCGGTGCCGACTTTGGTGAGCGAGGTGAGGCCGTTGCCATTTTCAAGGATGCCGGCAAACGTGCTCGTCTGGCCGTTATCGCCGACAGAGAGGGTGGCGGGAACCGACTTGGTATTGGTCACCGTGCCAGTACCGAACAGGCCGTTGACGGTGATGCTGGTGTTATTCAAATCCAGCGTGGCGTTGAGGACGAGGTCGCCCTTGCCGGATCCCGATGGGATGGCAAGCGTGTTGCCAATTTGCAGGGCGCCTGTTGAAACCGTGGTGTCTCCCGAATACGTGTTCACCCCACCGAGCGTGAGTGTGCCCAGGCCGGCTTTTTTCAACCCGCCGGTGCCGGACTCGTTGTTCGCGATGATGCCATTGTATGTGAGTGTCTGGTTTTCGGCTGCATCGAGCACGCCGAACCCGCTGCTGGATGCCGGACCCACGGCGATGCCGCGTTTGGAATCGATTACAAAGGTATTGGCGGCGGAAATCCCGCCCCCGTTGAGGACGATGTTCGCCGGATCGACAGTGGCTGGTATCTGACCAAGTGCCCCATACGAGGTGATGGCCAGAAGCCCTCCGGTTACGGTGGTGTGTCCGGAGTAGGTGTTGAGATTGCTCAAGGTCACAGTGCCGGAGCCGGTCTTGACCAGCCCAATGACGCCCGTGCCATCGTTGATCGTGCCGCCGAAGGTGCCCGAGCCGCCACTGGAACCAATGGTCAGCGTGACTTGCGTGGCGCTATTGTTGGTAATCGAGCCAGTGCCGGCGAGTCCGTCGATGGCGATGACTTTTCCATTCAAATCGAGTGCACCGGCATCACCGATCATCAGTGTGCTGCTGGAAGAAAGCCCGGTATCGCTGCCCATCGAAAGCGTGCCTTGTGAGATGGTGGTCGCGCCGGAGAACGTGCTGGTGCCCGAAAGCGTCAGCATCCCGGTGCCCGTCTTGGTCAAGCCGATGGTGCCGAGACCATCCTTGATGGTGCCGGTGAACTCGCTGCTTTGATTGTTGTTTCCTACACTCAAGGTCGAGGCTCCGGCATTGTTGGTGATCAGACCGCTGCCGGACAATCCATTGATAGAGACCTCGAAATCATTCAGGTCGAGCGTGCCGCTGGCACCCAGTACGACATTTCCCTTGCTAGAGCCGGAAGGAATGGCGGTGGCGATGCCGAATTGCAGCGTGCCAGCAGAAATCGTGGTGTCGCCAGAATAGGTATTGGCCCCGCCAAGAGTTTGGATGCCGGTGCCAGTTTTTACCAAAGAGGTCACACCCGATCCGTCCTGGATAATGCCGGTGAAATTGGCAGTCGCATCATTGCCACCCACGGTCAGCGAGACCGGCGAGCCAGCTGTATTGGTGACGACGCCAGAGCCCGAGAGGCCGTTGAGCGTGAGGCTCAGGTTGTTCACGTCTAGGATGCTTGTCCCGTTGACCGCAACATTTCCTTTGCCGGTGCCGGACGGGATGGCGGCCGCGTTGGTGACTTGCAGGGTTCCGGTGGAAATTGTGGTGTCGCCGGTGTAGGTGTTGACCGAAGAAAGGATCATCGATCCGGTGTTGGCCTTGGTCAGGCCGCCGCTGCCGGTAATGACACTTTGCACGAGGGCATTGCCATCTCCGCTGACCGTGAAGGTGCCGGCGGTGGTGATATCCGTGCCTTGCAGGGTGAGGGTTTTACCTGCGGCGGTGGTGTTGATTTCCCCGCCGCCCGCGTTGACCGTGAAGCCGCGGGTGTAAGTCAGATCGGAGGTGCCGGTGTAGGAAAGTATGCCTTTGGTGGCGACATCACCGAGGATGATCGGGTTGGTGCCGGTGCCGAGGTTGCCGCCTGCGCCGATGTTGGCGACACTGAGTGTGCCGTTGGCGATGGTGGTGTCGCCGCTGTAGGTGTTGATGCCGGTTAGAGTCAGCGTACCCGATCCGGATTTCGTCAGGGATATTGCCTTGGTTCCATCGGCAATGACACCACCAAAGGAAGTCGATCCGCCCCCCGCCCCGGCAGTGAGCGTGGCGTCGATGAGTCCGTTGTTGAGGATCGTGCCCGTGCCCAACAAGCCATCCATGGCGACGCTATAGCCATTGATGTCGAGGAATCCCGGTCCAAAAATGGTTAGCGTGCTATTCGAGGAAAGCCCTTTATCGCTGCCCAGGGCTAGCGTGCCGGTCGAGATGGTGGTAGGCCCGGAATATGTATTGGTGCCGCCAAGTGTCAGCTTGCCGGTGCCGTCTTTGGTCAGGCCACCAGTGCCCGAAATAGCTCCATTGAAGATGGAGTCGGAGTTGGCTGCGCCAGTTGTGAGGGTGAAACCTTGCAAACTGACGTTGCCGCCTGAAAGTCCGCCACCGGCGAGCGAGCCGATTGTTTCGGCTGCATTGAGTTGCAGCACCGCACCGGCTGTGTCTGCCAGCACCACCGCGCCAGTGTCGGGAATGACAGTGCCGCCTGCGAGCGCCAGAGTTCCAGCGGAAACCGTCGTCGTGCCGGTAAAGGTGTTGGTGCCGGAAAGCGTGAGAATGCCCGTGCCGGTTTTGGTGAATGCAACCGTGCCGTTGCCATTCTGGATGATGCCGCTGAACGTGCTTGTCGCATCGTTAGATCCGGCGGTGAACGTGACCGCACCCGTTTGGCTATTGGTGACAGTGCCCGCACCCGTCAGACCGTTGACCGTCGGGCTAAGGTTGTTGAGGTCCAGCGTGGTGCCGGAGGCGAGCGATAGATTTCCTTTGCCAGAACCGGATGGGATGGCGGCCACATTTGCAAGTTGCAACGTGCCGACCGAAACCGTGGTGTTCCCTGAGTAGGTATTTACGCCTGAGAGCGACAGCGTTCCGGCACCGATCTTGCTAAGCCCGCCGACTCCACTGATGGTGCCGCTGGTCGCGAGCGTGAAGCCGTTGGTGTCAATCGTGCCGTCGGTGGTCAGCACCATGTTGCGTGTGCTGGGCGATATGGTTGCTGCCAACTGGAGTGTAGCACCACTGCCGTTGAAGGTTAGATTGCCGCTGCTGGCTCCAAGTGCAGTCTCTCTGCTGATATTGATGGTGCCGCCGGTAATGGTCGTGCCACCGGTATAGGTGCTGTTGCCAGAGAGCGTGAGCGTGCCGGTGCCGGTTTTTCCGAGACTGACGGTACCGCTGCCATTCGAGATCACTCCGGTGAATCCACTGGTGGCATTGTTATTTCCTACCGTGATGCTGCTTGCCTGGCCTGTGGCGGTGTTGGTGACAGTTCCCGCGCCAGTCAAGCCATTGACGTTGATGGCATTGCCATTGAGATCAAGGTTTCCACTATTTGTGGATGCGATGCTCACATTGCCTTTACCGGCTCCGAATGGGATGGCGAGCGGTTTGGTAATTTTGAGTGTGCCACCGGAAATAGCGGTGTCACCAGCGTAGGTATTCGCACCTCCCAAAACCAGGATGCCAGTGGTGTTGCTTTTCGTCAGACCTCCGGTAGCAGTGCCGCTGTTGGCGATAATGCCGTTGTAGGTGAGGGTCGTTCCAGTCGCAGGAGCAAGTGTCGCCGTTCCGCTCCCACTCGGGCCGATTGCGATGCCGCGGTTGGCATCCAGGATCATGTTTGCGCTCGCAGAGAGTGTGGCACCACCAGTAATGGTGATGTTGCCGGGTGTCTCGGTCACAGGCCCACTTCCGAGTGCCCGGTCGTTGGAGATCGAGAGCGTGCCAGCGCTGATGGTAGTACCGCCGGAATAGGTGCTCGTAGTGCCTGTGAGATTGAGAGTATTCGCACCTGTCTTGATGAAGGCAACCGTACCATTCCCATCGTTGATCGCGCCACTGAAAGTTCCGGCGGTAGAGCTTCCGCCGGTGTTTACTGAAATCGCCGCAGCAGTTGCGTTGGTGTTGGTGATGGTTCCCGCACCCCGAAGCAGATTCACCGTGGGACTCAATCCGTTCAGATCCAGTGTGCCGGTGATTGTAGTGGTGCTGGCCGCTGTGGCGGATGGAATCGCCGCCACATTGCCGAGTTTCACGGTGCCCGCCGTAATCGTGGTGGCTCCGGTATAGGTGTTCGCTACATTGAGCGTCAGAGTGCCTGTTCCGGATTTGGTAAACGAGCCGGACCCAGAAATGGCACTGTTTCCGAAAGTTACATCATTGCCGTTGGTGTCGATGATGGCACCGCCGGTTCCGGTGGTTGTGACCGTGCGCGTGGTGATGTCGGTGGGGTTGGCGAAACCACTGGCGTATTGCAGCGTGCCAGCGGTGGTCCCTTGGCCAAAGTTGATCGGACCGCCGACACCGAGGTTTTCAGTGCGAGAGAAGTTCAGTGTTCCGGCGCTGATATTTGTGGCTCCGGTGAACGTGTTGATACTGCCGGATCCAAGGATCAGAGTGCCAGCACCGATCTTCGTTAAACTGTCTGCTCCAGTTCCGTTGTCGGCGATAGTGCCATTATAGGTCAGTATTGTCCCCGAATTATTCGTGTCAATAGTTCCTGTCGCGCTTCCGGTTGCGGAGCCTAAGGCGATCCCCCGTGTAGAGTTCAGGGTAAAGGTGTTGAGGGCGCGGAGTGTTCCATTATCCAAGACGATATTTCCCACGCCGGTCCCGTTGCCGAGTCGATCATTATTGCCCACAGCAAGAACCGCCGTGCCGGTGACTGTGGTATTGCCTGTATAGTCTTGGGCTGTGCTGATTGTCACCATGCCGTTGCCATTGATGGAGCTGGAACCAACCAGAACGTTGTTGGCTCCAGTGAGAACATTGCTTGCAGAAAAGGTCAACGCTCCGCCGCCACCACCGAGGCGGTAGGTGGAGTTCGCGCCGGCCGTGAGGGTTGCATTTGTGCCGCTGTAGGTGCCGGAGGATGCGCTGCCGAGGAACCAGTTTCCGGAACCCAGTGTGGAAAGGTTGATGATAGCGTTGTAGCTGGTGGTATTGATTCCGAGGACTCCCCCAAAGTCGCCAGTGTTGTTGATGAACATAGGCGTCAGAGCGTCCAGTGTGAGTCCGGTGCTCGAGAACCCGATGCCGCCGAGGGCACCACTTGTGCTGTTGACGGTGATGGTCTGATTTGCCCCCTTGTTGGCTGTGGAGCTCAGTGACAAATTGCCGCCGGCACTGACGATGATGTTGTTGGTGTTGACATCCTCTCCGAGCGGCGTTCCCGTGGTCGAGACGATATCAAGCAGGCCCGCCTTGACGATGGTGCCGCCGTTGTAGGTGTTCGTCTGGTTTCCTGTGATTTGGAAAATGCCCACACCATCTTTGTTGAGCGTGCCGGCGCCGGAGATGACCCCATTGCTTGTGTAGGTGACTCCAGAGTTGACCAGGATAGTCGAGTTCGCATGGGTGATCCCGATATTGCGGGACGAGGCGGCGATGTTGGCGGTGACTTGGAGAGTGCCGTTGCCGATGGAGAGGTTTCCGCTTGTAGCACCCAATGATGTGGCGCTGTTGACCGAGAGGATACCTCCACTGATGGTGGTACCGCCGGAATAATTACTGATGGTGCTGTTGAGCGTCTGGGTGCCAGAGCCTAACTTGACGAGCGCAAGCGTGCCGTTGCCGCCGCTGCCGGTGCCGTCATTGATGGCACTCGCATAGGTGAAGTTCCCGGTATTATTGATCGTGAGTATCGCGTTGATCGAGTTGGCATTTTCGACAATCGGTGAACCGGCGGTGGTCGCGTTAGTAGCCAACCCCGCAATCGTGATGTTGTTGCCATTGAGTTGAAGCTTGCTTGCGTTAGTCGCGCCCGAACCGAAAGTGACCGTATTCACTCCCGATGCATTGAGAGCACCGACGTTGCCGACCCGCAGGACGCCGGTGGTATTGATAATCACGTTGCCGGTGAACGTATTGTTGCCGCTGAGGAGGAGCGTGCCCGCGCCGCTCTTGGCGAGCGTGAAGTTGTTTTCGTTCGTGCCTGAACCTCCGAGGATGCCGCTGAAGTCATTTGTGCCCGAGGTATTGTTAACCGTGAAGGTGACAGCAGTGCCGCTGCCGTTGACAACCCGGTTGCCGATGCCAGATCCCGCCGTGAGAATTCCCGACACTGATTGACTCCGCCCGTTGAGGCTGAGAACGCCGCTGTCATTGGTCGCGCTGTCCCCGAGGGTCAGGATTGTTCCCGTGGGAAGGCGGTCATTTCCAACGCTGAGGGCAAGAGTGCCATTTTTAACAATTGTGGCACCTGTGTAGGTGCTGGACCCTGCCAACGTAAGCGTGCCGGTGCCCATTTTAATAAGCCCACCACCTGTGCCCGAGATAATGCCGGTGTATGTAGTGGGGGCATTATTTCCGCCCGCTGTGAGCGTGAAGGACTGGAGGTTGACGTTCCCGCCATTGGTGCCGCCGCCAGCGAGGGAGCCGATAGTCTCGTTTGCATTGAGGAGGAGGATCGCGCCCGCAGTATTGGCGAGAGAGACTGCTCCCGTATCGAGAATGGCGGCTCCCCCTGAGAGGGCCAGCGTGCCAGCGTTGACCGTGGTTGTGCCGGAGTAGGTGTTTGTGCCACTCAGGGTCATCGTGCCTGTGCCGGCTTTTGTGAGTGCTCCTGTGCCGGAGATGGCGCCTCCAAAGTTGGTTGAGGAGTTGTCTCCTCCCGTGGTGAGCGTGAAGGATTGCAGGTTAACATTGCCACCTGTTGTTCCACCGCCTGTCAGCGAACCGATCGTCTCGTTCGTATTGAGCTGAAGTGCAGCTCCCGCAGTATCATCAAGGACGACCGCGTTGGAATCTAATAGGGCGGAACCTCCTTGGACAGCGAGGATGCCTCCAGAAATGCGGGTGTTGCCAGTGTAGGTATTTGTGCCAGTGATCGTGAGTTTGCCCGCACCGGTTTTTGTGAGGGCTAAATTGTTTTCATTGGCCGTGGAGCCGCCGAGGATCCCGCCGAACGTGGTGTCCGACGCATTATTGACCGTGAGGGTGGCGGATGTGGACTTGCCATTGACGATGCGGTTGGTAGTGCCGGTGCCCGAGGTGGCGAGGCCGGCGACAGTCTGGCTGAACCCATTGAGGGCGAGTCTGCCGCTGACTGTGCCATTGCCGAGGGTGACGAGAGTGTCCGTCGGCAGGGAGTTGGTCACGCCGATGGTGAGGGTGCCGTTGCGGATATTTGTGCCGCCGGAGAATGTATTTAACGTTCCGGAGAGGAGGAGCGTGCCGCTCCCGGTTAGGTTGAGCGCGCCGTTGCCGGTGATCGCGCCGGAGTTTGTGTAGGTTTTTGCCGAGTCCACCGAGATGGCAGAAGAGGCGTTGGTGAGGCCGATATTGCGGGCGGAGGTGAGGTCGTTGGTGATCTGGAGGGTGGCGTTACCGATGGAGAGGCTACCCCCGGAGGCTCCGAGGTTGGTCGCCGCGCCGACAGCGATGGTGCCGGCCGAGATCGTGGTGCCGCCGGTGTAGGTGCTTGTGCCGGTGAGAGTAAGGACGCCCGCGCCGGTCTTGATGAGCGCGAGGTTGTTGTCATTCGTGCCTGTGCCGCCGAGGATGCCGGCAAAGGAACTTGCGCCCGAGTTGTTGATCGTGAGGTTCGAGAGAGTGGCGTTGCCGCCGGTGACGCGGTTGCCGGTGCCTGCTCCTGTGGTACTGAGGCCGGAGAGCGTTTGCGAGAAGCCATTCAACCTCAGCACGCCATTGGTATTGGCGGTGCCGTCGCCGAGGGTCAGGGTGGCAGTCTGGTTCACGCCATTGTCCACGCCGAGGACGAGCGAGCCATTCCTGATGTTGGTGGCTCCGGTGTACGTATTGGCTCCGGAGAGGGTGAGGGTGCCGAGGCCGGTTTTATTCAGGATGCCGCCACTGGCTCCGGTGATGTTGCTGGTGATTAACGTATTTCCTGCGCCGCCGACCGTGAAGTTGCCGGTGCTGGTGATAGCGACGTTTCCTCCGCTGAGCGTCAGAGTTTGCCCGGCGGTGGTGGTGTCGATTTGCCCGCCGCCGGACGAAACCGTGTACCCACGGGTGAAGGTGGCGTTGTTTCCGGTGTAGGAAAGCGTGCCGTTGGAGAGAGCGATGGAGGAGGTGCTGCCGAGTGCATTATTGATGTCGCCCACGCTGAGCGAGCCACCGCCGTTGATGGTGGTGGCACCGGTGTAGGTGTTGACGCCGGAGAGCGTCAGCTTGCCGGTGCCGGTTTTGACGAGCGAGCCTGTGCCGGATATGGCACCTCCATAAGTGCTATCAGAATTTGTGCCGCCAGTGGTGAGGGTGAATGTTTGAAGATTCAGGTTGCCGCCAGTGGCCCCTCCGCCCGTCAGAGCTCCGATGATTTCACTCGCGTTGAGTTGCAAAATCGCCCCGGTGGTGTTGGCAAGGGAAACTGTTGCGGTATCAGCGATGGCGTTCCCGCCAGAAAGGGCCAGCGTGCCCGCAGAGACGGTTGTGGTGCCGGTAGAGGTGTTGGTGCCGGACAGCGTGAAAACCCCGCTCCCGGTTTTAATCAGCGAACCCGTGCCGGAAATCGCGCCTGCATAATTAGTTGCCCCGCCGGTGGTCAGGGTGAAGCTTTGTAAATTAACGTTGCCGCCAGTGGTCCCGCCGCCCGCCAGTGAGCCAATGGTTTCATTGGCATTGAGCAACAAGATGGCACCGGCGGTATTGGCGAGCGAAACCGCTGCGCCATCGGCGATGGCGGCACCGCCAGAAAGGGCCAACGTGCCCGCAGAAATCGTCGCGGTGCCGGTGAACGTGTTGTTGCCGGTCAGCGTGAGGGTGCCAGCGCCGGATTTGGTCAGGCCCAGCGTGCCAGCCCCAGTGCCATTTTGCAGGACTCCAGCGAAGGTCGTATTCGTCGCCTGGTTGACAGTGAGTGTCGCGGCCAAGGCATTGGCATTTTCGATGATGACCGTGCCGGGCGTGGCATTCGTGGCGAGCGCGCCGATGGTGACGCTGTAGCCGTTGAGTTGGAGCTTCGTGCCGACGGCCGCGCTTGGGCCGAAGGTGACGGTGTTTGGAGTCGAACTGTTGAGGGCTCCGGCATTGGCGAGCTGGAGCGCACCTCCGTTGATTGTGACGCCGCCGGTAAAAGTATTGGATCCGCCCAGCGTCAACGTACCGGTGCCAGTCTTGGTGAGGGCAATGGTGCCCGAGCCGTTTGCGATCATTCCGTTGAATGTGGACGTCCTATTGTTCGCGCCGGCCGTGAGCGAGATCGAGCCCGCCGCGCTGCTGGTGATCGAGCCCGCACCGGAGAGTCCGTTGAGCGTGATGCTGTTTGCGTTGAGGTCGAGCGTGCCGGCGATCGTAACATCGCCCTTGCCGGTGCCCGAGGGAAGTGCGGCGGTGTTGGCGATTTTCAGCGTGCCCGCAGAAATGTCGGTATTTCCGGCGTAGGTGTTCACGCCGCCGAGCGTGAGCGTGCCCGCGCCGGATTTGACAAGACCGCCGGTCGAAGCTCCCCCGTTGCTCGCGATGATTCCATTGTAGGTCAACTCACCCGAGGAGACATTGATCGTGCCATCATTTCCCGATCCACTGGTGCGTCCAACCGCGATCCCGCGATTTGCGTTGAGCGTGAACGTGCCCGAAGTCGAGAGAATCCCGTTGTCGAGCACAAGCGACGAAAGGGTTGCGGTGCCGGGAACCTCGCCGAGATTGGCGTCCGAGGTGATCGCGACCGTGCCGCCGGTGATGCGGGTGCCGCCGGTGTAGAGGTTCGTGCCCGTGAGCGTGAGAGTGCCGGTGCCCGACTTTGTGAAGCCGGCCGTGCCGAGAAGGGCAGATCCGATTGTGCCCGTGCCCGTGATTGTCGGCGTGAGGCCCGAGAGTGTGATATTGCCGCCGCTGAGGGTGGCGGACTGGGTGAATGTGATACCGTTCGCATAGACGGAATCGACATTCAGCGTGAGGCTGGAGGTATTAAAAACCGCGATGTTCGAAGACCCGTTGTCCGAGTTCCATGGGTTGGCTGTTAAGGTGTTCCAGTTCGCGATTGTGGTATTCCACGTCTCCCCATTGGATGGGCCGTTCCATGTAATGTCCGCCGCCTGCGCCGTATGCGTAGCAAGCAAACCCGCGAGCGCGGCAGCTAATGATCCAAAGCGGACATGAAAAAATGACGACGATAGTTTCATAGAGAAGTGTTGTGAAAATGACTCAAAAAAGTGGCTGAAACAATCCGGACACTCCGTGCTCAGATTCACGGTGTCTCAGATTGCTGCGCGTAATTGGATAATTACGCAACTATCCAATCAAGAGCATATCCAATCGCCCGGATTTGATCAAACTTCAATTATAATCAAATTTTGCTGATAATCGCGCATATTTTGCTTTTTTGTTTGAATGACCTTTCTTGCCGTTCGTGTGGAGGGGGCGGAGTCCCTGCTCGGGATTCCAGCGGGCACCGGATAACAAATGGAAAAACAGGATAATAATCCCCTCATTTATCCGTAAGGCTGTTTCCCACCAGCCACAAACCCTCTAAAACGCGGGAATTCATGAAATGCCTCAAAATACTCAAAACCGCCAGCCAATAGAGGGCGGGTCGGTATCCATCGCCCGCGCCGCAGGCTCCTTCACTTTTCCCTGTAACTTCATGCTGGTGGCCGCCATGAACCCCTGCCCCTGCGGTTATTATGGAGATATCAAAAGACAGTGCCGCTGCTCGCCGCGCCAGATCGAAAACTACCGGCAAAGGATTAGTGGTCCGTTGTTAGATCGGATTGACATCCATTGTGAGGTGCCGCTGGTGGACTTCAAGGAACTGTCATCCAACACCGGCGGTGGCGAAAAATCCGAAACCATCCGCAGGCGGGTGGCCCAGGCACGACGGATCCAGCAGGAACGCTTCCGCAAGGCCGCGGGAGCGACCAATGCATCCATGAGTCCGCGCCAGATGAAGGTCCATTGCCAGATCGACGCCGAGGCCACCGGCTATCTCGAACACGCGATGGAGGAGATGAATTTCTCTGCTAGAGCGCATGACCGGATCCTCAAAGTTGCACGCACGCTTGCAGATCTCGCAGATTCGCCTCACATCCGCGCCACCGACGTGCTGGAGGCAATCCAATACCGCTCGCTGGACCGCAAGCTCTTTTCCTGAAAATCATTTCGAAGGCTGGAGTCCCGCGGGAGTGCAGATTCTAACATAAAGCTTGCCGTAACGCTTGGTATAGGGAGGATCGCCCGAGGGGCTGCACAGGAAGTTGCGACCCTTCGGGTAATAACTGCGGAAGAGCTTGAGCGCGGTGCTATCGAACGCATCAGGATTCCACTTGCACTCGATGATATCCACCTGGTCGCGGCGGTGTGGGTGACCTCAAACTGGCCGCTGCTCTGGCGCAGCATCAATTCCAACATCGCATTGAAACGATTCATGTCCCTAAACCCGAACAAGCGTTGAATGTCGCGAGCGAAAAAGGAGTCCATCCACTCGCGATAGAACGCGGGTTGTTTCGTGCTCGCCAGCAGCGCGGGTGGCAGGCCGCCGTGAAACAGGCGTTGCGGCAGCGTCACTCCAAATGCGGGAAGTTCGCCCCATCCCACCGGTGTCAAATGCACCAGGCGTTTGCGCCCGGTCAAAGTGTCGCTGAATTTTTTGCTCGCCGCCAACGTCGATGATCCGGTCGCGAGAATCTTGAGCTTGGAAAAACCATCCGCCCCGATTTTCAACAGGCGCGCCGGATCGCGCAACTGGTGGATCTCGTCGAACACCACGACCGGCTTCGCGCAACCGCGGAAAAAAACCTGGGGGTCGCGGACCATGTCCTCGACGCTGGGCAAGTCACAATTCAGATGACCGAAGCGATTCTTTTCGACCTGAACTGATGCAGACCCACACACAAAACTATGCATGCAGAAGCGGATGAATAGCTGGAGTTCCGTTGGGTTGCAGATTCTATCATCCTGAATTGGCAAATAGAACCACAGATATACAGGATAGACGCAGATGTTGAGAGAGGGGACCGCAAACTGCTTAAAATGCTTAATCCCCTTGGAAAAAGGTTTCACTGCGGGGACTTCCCTGTAGACTTTGCCCATGAGTTTTTTTTTAACGGGAACCGACACCGGAGTTGGGAAAACCCACGTCGCGCGCTTGTTGCTTGAGGCACTGCGTGCGCAAGGCATCGATGCCGTGGGCTACAAGCCCCTGTCCTGCGGGGATCGCGAGGACGGCAACATCCTCGCCCGAGCCTCGGGCGGCACCGCTCTCGATGAGGTCAATCCGGTGCATCTCCAGACCCCCGTGGCCCCCCATGTGGCATGCCTGTTAGAAGACCGGATTATCCATCCGGCTGACCTTGTCGCCGGTTACCTGCACCTCGCCGCCGCGCACACCGCGGTCATCGTCGAGGGAGTGGGCGGGTGGGAAGTCCCCTTGACGGCGGATTACCGCGTGTCGGATCTCGCCAAGGACCTCGCACTGCCCGTCATTCTGGTGGCCGCCAACCGCCTCGGCGCACTCAATCACATCCTGCTCACCGTGGATGCCATCCGTGCCAAGGGACTGGCCTGCGCCGGCATCATTCTCAACCAACTCGATGACGAACTCGACACCGCCATGATCAGCAACAAGGGCGTGCTCGAGGATCTAACAAACACCCCGCTGCTCGCCCACCTGATCTATCAACAGGACTTCCTGGAGGAGGAAACCCTGCGCAAACTGGCGAACCTCTGCCAACCGACCTAAGCGTTCAGGACCCGCCTTTCCTAAGTTGCCTGTTTGGGCTGACCTAAGGGGAAGGGATGCTCCTCCATCCAATAGGATCGGGCTGGAAATGATGAGACGAGTCGTCCCATCCCCCTAAAGGTAACGGGTTCGTTACTTTACATCCCTTGACCCAGGGCACCGCTTCCTGAGATTGGATGCAGGACAATTTCACGTCCTCCTTTTCCAAGTCATCCCAGCCAATTGGAGAGTATAAGAAAAAAAGAGCATTATTTGCGTAGACTCCAATCTTTGGGTAAGCTATAGCCACCACAAGCTGTGAAAACCACCGCGTCATCCCCCATCAGGCAAACGGATGCGCGAGGTGTGCGCCGGGTGGAGTTCCGTGCCTTGGGAACTGCCTGCGTGATCCAATGTCGGCATCCTGAAGGAAGGGCTGCCGAACGATTCTTCACCGCCGCGCTTGAGTGGTTGGCCCGTTTTGAAGCCAAGTTCTCGCGCTTCCGCCCGGATTCCACGATTTCCAGGATCAATGCGGCAGCCGGTTGTGAGTGGGTTGAGATCGATTCGGAAACCGAGCATCTGCTGGATCTGGCCGCAGACCTTCATCGGCTGACGGCTGGGATTTTGGATCCGACCATGCTGCCGCTGCTGCGCGTATGGGACTGGAAAACCGTTCATACCAAGCTCCCGGACAAGTCTGAAATCAAGGCGGCGCTGGCCATTAGCGGGTTTGAGAAATTGCAGCGCCGCCCCGGAGAAGTCTTTCTCCCGAAACCCGGCATGGGTCTGGATTTCGGGGGTTTCGGAAAGGAATACGCCGTGGATCAACTCGTGAGAATCGCACGAGAGCACGGCATTCAGGACGCGCTCGTTGATCTCGGTCGCGACATCTTCGGCATGGGCGGCAATGGTCAGCACGCCTTCTGGCACATCGGGCTCGAGGATGCCTGTCGTCCCGGCACCTGCTGGGGCGGGCTTGCGGTCTCCGACTTTGCCGTTGCGGTCTCCGGCGATTCCCTGCGGCGCTTCGAATTCAACGGGGTTCGTTACGGACATATCATCGACCCCCGCAGCGGCTGGCCGGTGGCCAACGGGGTGCGAGGGGTCTCTGTCATCGCGCCAACCTGTCTGCAAGCTGGCATTTTCAGCACCTCTCTCTTTGTCATGGGTATCAAGGACGGCCTGCGCTTCGCCTCCTGCGCCCGTGACCTCGAAGCCTGCATCCAAACCGACCGTGGCACGGAAGCCACGCCGGGCTTCATCCGCCGCCAAGTCCAGGCGGCCTGACCCTCTCCCCTCACCTACATCAACCCGACTGTGAACCCATCACCATCACCCTAACAATATTTCTAACATGAACCCGTTTAAAATTCATCCACGCCTGAAACTCGTTCTAACCCGCTTCAGCTCGCTGATCCTGTTATTCCAGCGCATGCCCGTTGTGCAAATGCTGTTCCCGGAAGCCAACATTCTGGGAGGCTCCTCGCTAGCTAACAGCTTTTCGCTCGCCATCACCACCGTCGTCGGACTCGGAGCCTTCGATTCGGTCGCGGGACAAAGCCAGATCAGTGAGAGAGTTCCTCTCGTCGTTCTCGGAACGAATCCGGCGCTCAATCTTGCAACCTCAGGAAATTTGGTGAATGCGACGTATGCGATTAACGTTCCCGCCACGGTCTCTAACGCACTCGATTTCAAGTTCAACTGGGACCCCAACAACAAATTCTCCCCTGTGAAAAGCTGGCGCTGCACCACGGGTGGCTTCGACAACACCCTACCTCCCGGCCTCTCCCCGACTTCTGCCGCGACCCCAACGATCACTATCGGCGGCCTAATCTCTATCGGTGGCACCCCAACCGCCGCACCGGGGATCCATCCAGTGACGATCACCGTTTTCCGGTCTACCAATTTTAACATGTCCGACGATTACGCATCCCAGATCTTCAACATCTGCGTGTTGGGCTTCTCAGCCCAACCGACGGCCACCACCCCGATCATCAGCGGTGCCACCGCCACGTTGACCTGCACCGCCGCAGGTAATCCAGTCGGAACCACCCGTCATCCCGGCAATGGCGTGCTGACCTATGAATGGTATGCGGGAACATCAGGAACCTTAGGCGCCATTCTCGGCACCTCGCCTTCGTTCACCACCCCACACCTAACCACCCCTCCCCTAACCACCACCACCTACAACTACTGGGTGAGAATCAAGTCGGTGTTGGGTACCAGCACGGTTACCGCCAACTCAAACACGGCTGCCGTCACCGTCTCCCCGCCACCCACGGTGACGGTTGCACCGGCGGACACTTCCACCTCAGGCTCGCCGATCAATTTCACGCTGTCCTTCACCCAGTCGGTGACCGGACTTGCGACCAGCGGAATCACCGTGACCAACGGCACCAAAGGCACTCTTACCGGCAGCGGGGCGAGCTACATCCTTCCGGTGACGCCCACGGCCCAGGGCGCAGTGACTTGCCAAGTCAACGCCGGAGCAGCCAGCGGCAACACCGCTTCTAACATTGCTTCGGTCACCTACGACTCCATCGCACCGACCGTTACGATCAACCAGGCACTGGCCCAAGCTGACCCGACGGGCACCTCGCCCATCAACTTCACGGTGCTGTTCAGCGAATCGGTGGCCGACTTCGCCACGGGCGACGTGACGATCAGCGGCACGAGTGGCGGCACCAAGACCGCCACGGTCACCGGCAGCGGCACGACCTACAATGTGGCGGTGAGCGGAATGACCACTGCCGGCACGGTGATTGCGACACTACCGGCCACTGTGGCGCATGACGCGGCAAACAACGCAAGTGCAGCCACGACCAGCATCGACAACTCGGTGACCTTCACCGTCGCCACCCCGTTTGACACTTGGGCATCCGGCCTGCTGGCCGGCCAAAAAGGCCCTTCCCAAACTCCGAAAAACGACGGTGTCACCAACCTGATGAAATTCGCCTCTAACCTCAATCCACTTGCACCGGATAACCGCTCACTGACCGTGGGTGCCAACGGAACCGCCGGTTTGCCGGGCCAGACCATGGCGGCTGGCAAATTGCGCGTCGAGTTTCTACGCCGCAAGGCAAGCACCAATCCGGGCATCTCCTACTCACTGGAATTCACCTCGGATGTCAGCACCAACTCATGGAGCGGAACCGATGTCTCAACCACACCCGCAGGCACTTCGATCGACGGGACGTGGGAGCGCGTCACCATCGACGATGCGCTGGGTGGCACCAAACGTTTCGCCCGCATGAAAGTGATCCAACCATAGCAACAACAATCCCATTACATTTCTGATAGAAGTCCGATCATGACCCGTGCGTCATGATCGGACTTGTTTTTCCGCTTGCTGGCAAACCTCTGCCATCCGGTCTGAGTCCATCAGGACGGGCTGCCCCCCGGCTCTCCATTCCGTGGGGATTGCCTCCCTAACAACAACTCTCAATGACCTCGGAGCCTCCACGAGTAAGCGTCATTTCGCCGTCGTATGGGTGACCACGGGAAGCGGAGCCTTCATCAAGACCCTGTGGAAACAAGGTGATGGCACGAATTTCAGCGATCCCAACGGAGTTTGGGCGGACCACTTCCTCTTCTATGATGCCGCGCGCGGCATCAGCACCGCGCTTGACGGCTACAGCTCCGCCACGGCCACAAGTTATGCGGCAACCACGCCGTCCCCACCCACCACCGGCACCGTCAACAGTCCGGTGGGCGGTTTCAATTTCACCGGCAGCACCTTCAAAGTCATCGGCCGTCTTCCCAAAGGACTCTCATTCAACAGCCTCCTCGGCGCCGTGGCCAAGGGATACGGCGTTGACCGCATGGTTGACGTGCTGCGATCCCATGGCCTGGAAAACATCTATGCCTCCATCGCGGGCGAAGGGCGGGTCCTGGGACACAACCCCTGCGGAACCAAATGGAACCTCGGCATCTCCATGCCCGTCGACCACTGGCGCGAGGACAACCCGATGGCGGCCACGGTGGCGATCTCCAACCAGGCGCCCTCGACGTCCGGCGACTATCAGAAATTTTCCCTCAATGCCTCGGGGCGGCGACTCGGCCACATCCTGGACGCGCGGACGGGCATGCCTGTCCAGCACAATCTCGCTGCCGTCACGATCGTGGGTCCGGACAGCACCACGGCGGACGGCATGGCCACGACGCTATTTGTGTTAGGAACGGAGGAGGGTAAAACTGTTAGATCCGCACAAGGATATGGCCGCGCTGTTCATCGTGCGCGACAAGGATGGCAGCTTCCGCCAGATCGCCTCCGCCAGGTTTGAGAAACTCACGGGTTGCAAACCGTGACTCAAGTTCAGCCGCGCAGACGTGGCACGCCGGGACTGCGAGTCTCCTGCCAATCACCTGATGCGCTCGTCCTTCTCTTCACAGCGGCAGTAAATGAGACAACCCGGCTGGTGCCCTCGTCTTCAGCTTGCCCGCACGTCCGGTTTGCCATGCAGCAGGGCCGTAGCATCCCGGATTGAAAGACCATCGCGTGCCCAAACGTATCGCAGGACTCCGCACCTTAACCACAGATCGCAGGATTTGTCAGCCCTGTCCCGCGCTTTTTTCCGCTTGCTGGAATCCCGACCACTGCGGATAAATCCCCGGGGAATCGTTTGACATCGGTACATCATCCACAAAAAAATCACCATGAACCGCCTGATTCACCCCAAACCGCTGGCCCTTGCCGCTCTCGCCTCCGCCCTGTCCTTCACCCCCACCCACGCTGCGGAACCCGCCGATGCCTTCGTCGGCAACTGGGCGCTGACCATCCCCAACGACGCCGCCGGCTGGCTCGGCGTCACCCGCGAAAACGGCTACCTCGACGCCACCCTGCTCTGGGGCGGCGGCAGCGTGCTGCCGGTTTCCAATATCTATATCGATGGTGACACTCTCCACGTCATCCGCATCAGCAATCTGGATCACAAAAACGATAACGGCAACGTGCTGCGCACCCACCAGACGGTGGAAACCATCACCGCCACCGTCAAAGGCGACCGATTGATGCTGGTCACCAGCAAACCGCTTCCTAACGGCCTCGGCGTGAGCCACGACAAGTTCACCGGCAAACGCATCCCTCCGGTGCCCGCCGCCCCGGACCTGAGTAAAGTGAAATTCGGCAAGCCGATCTCCCTCTTCAATGGCAAGGACCTCACCGGTTGGCGCTTGACCAATCCCAGTAACATCAGCGGATGGAGCGTGGAGAATGGCATCCTTATCAACCGCCCGGTGCAGGAAGAGGGCAAACCCCACAAAGCCTACGGCAACCTGCGCACGGATCGTGAATTCGAGGATTTCAATCTAACAACCGAAGTCCGCCTGGTCAAGGGCGGCAACAGCGGAATCTATCTGAAAGGCATCTATGAAGTCCAGGTGACCGACTCCTTCGGCAAACCACTGAACCCCCACAACATGGGCGCGGTTTACAGCCGAATCTGCCCCTCGGCGAGCGCCGAAAAACCGCCGGGTGAATGGCAGACCCTGGACATCACCCTCGTGGACCGCCACATCACGGTCATCCTCAACGGCACCAAAATCATCGACAACCAGCCCGTCCCCGGATGTACCGGCGGCGCGCTTTGGGCCGATGAATTCCGCCCAGGCCCGATCTACATCCAGGGCGACCACACCGGCATCGATTACCGCAACATGATCATCCGCCCGGTGGTGAAGTGAGCCGGCCTAGGCCCGGCTCATGACCTCGGAAATTCTGATAGAAAGTGATATTGCGCAGGATCCATTGAGATCCATTCCCCGCTCCCGACCCTCCGTTATTTCAGTTAGACCCACCACCATAAAAAACAACCTGATCCTATCCACCCTCGCCATCATGACCGCCAGCACCATGACCACCCGCGCCGCCAACTTCGGCGATGACGCCGCCTTCCTCAAAAGCCACACCGACCTCATCGTGTTGAGCGACACCGCCGGACAGGCGAAAATCGCCGTCGCGCCCGCATGGCAGGGACGCGTCATGACCAGCACCGCAGACAGCGACACCGGGCTGAGTTTCGGCTGGATCAACCGCGAACTCATCGCCTCGGGCAAGGTCATGCCCCACATCAACGCGTTTGGCGGTGAGGACCGCTTCTGGTTGGGCCCCGAAGGCGGACAGTTCTCGATCTACTTCGCCAAGGGCGACAAGTTCGAATTCGCCGATTGGCAGGTGCCCGCGATTCTCGACACCCTGCCGTTCAAGGTGCTGGAAAAATCTAACATCAACGCGGTTTTCGGCGCGGAGTTCTCGCTAACCAACTATTCAGGAACCCGCTTCGAGGTGGCCGTGCAACGCGAGGTGAAGGTGTTGGATTCCGCCACCGCATGGAAAAACCTCGGTGTGGACGCACCCGAAGGCGTAAAACTGGTGGCCTATCAGACGGACAACCGAATCACCAATGCCGGCAAGGAAGCATGGAAAAAAGAAACCGGCCTTCTCTCCGTCTGGATTCTCGGCATGTATAATCCCTCGCCCTCGACAACCATCGTCGTTCCCATCAAGGCTGGCCCGGATGCCGAGCTCGGCACAAAGGTGACCTCGGATTATTTCGGCGCGATTCCGCCGGACCGCCTGGTCGTCAAGGATGACGTCATGTTCTTCAGCGGCGACGGCAAACTGCGCAGCAAGATCGGCATCAACCCGAAGCGCAGCAAGGCCATTCTCGGAAGTTACGATGCGGACAGCCATGTGCTCACCCTCGTCCAGTTCAACCAACCCGCCGATGTGACCGACTATGTGAACTCACTGTGGAAACTGCAGGACAATCCCTACGGCGGAGATGCGGTGAACAGTTACAACGACGGCCCCGCAACCCCCGGCGCGAAACCGCTGGGTCCGTTCTATGAAATCGAATCCTCGTCGCCAGCCGCCGCTCTGGCACCGGGCAAAAGCCTCACCCACATCCACCGCACCGTGCATTTGAGCGGATCGGAAACCGCCCTGGACGGCGTCGCCAAGGCAACGCTGGGCGTCTCGCTCGCCGCCATCAAGGCAGGACTGAAACCTTGACTGTTAGATTGTTAGGCCTCCAGCATTTCAGCCCGTCATGAAACAACCCAAATACACCCTCGGTCTTGACTACGGCACCAACTCGGTGCGCGCCGTCATCGTCAACACCACCCACGGCCGGGAGATCGCCACCGCGGTCTGGAATTACACCACCGGCACCCACGGCGTCATTCTCAGCCGCGACCCAACCTAGCACGCCAGCATCCTGCGGATTATGTCAAAGGCACCGAAATCACCATCAAACAGGCAGTCGCCACTGCCAAACGCGTGGTGAAGGGCTTCAAACCCGCAGACATCATCGGCATCGGCGTGGACACCACCGGCAGCACACCCATCCCGGTGGACCGCAACGGCCGCCCGCTCGCCCTCGACAAACGCTTTGCCAATAACCCCGCCGCCATGGCATGGCTGTGGAAGGACCACACCTCCATCAACGAAGCCGCCGAAATCACCGCCCTGGCACGCAAACGCCATCCGGAATATCTGGCAAAATGCGGCGGCACCTATTCGAGCGAATGGTTCTTCAGCAAAATCCTCCACTGCCTGCGAACCAGCCCCGCAGTTTTCGACGCTGCCCACCTCTGGGTGGAATGCGCCGATTGGATTCCCGCCATGCTCACCGGAACGGAAACGCCCGACCAACTCAGCATCGGCGTCTGCTCCGCGGGCCACAAGGCAATGTACCACGACTCTTGGGGCGGCTACCCGGATGCGAGGTTTCTATCAGAACTCGACCCCAAACTCGGCAAACTCCGCGCACGCCTCCGACCGAAGGCCTTCGCCATCGACCACAAGGCGGGCGACCTAACAAAAGATTGGGCCAAACGCACCGGCCTGCCCGCCGACATCCCCGTCGCTGTCGGCGCCATCGACGCCCACCTCGGCGCGGTCGGCTCGGGCATCGCCCCGGGCACCCTGGTCAAAATCATCGGCACCAGCACCTGTGACATGATGGTGGTCCCCGTCGGTAAAAAAATCGCGGACATCCCCGGCCTCTGCGGCATCGTGCCCGGCAGCATCCTGCCCGGTCATTACGGACTGGAAGCCGGCCAATCCGCCGTGGGCGACATTTTCAACTGGTTCGTCAATTACATCCAACCCATGGGAAAAAATGTTGGAACCCACGAGGCCTTGAGCAAGGAGGCGCAAAAACTGGCCCCCGGCGAGTCCGGCCTGCTCGCGCTCGACTGGAACAACGGCAACCGCACCGTGCTGGTGGACCAACGCCTGACAGGATTGTTGTTAGGCCAGACGCTCTACACCACCCCGGCGGAAATCTACCGCACGCTGGTGGAAGCCACCGCCTTCGGCACCCTGACCATCATCAACCGCTTCGAACAATACGGAGCCAAGGTCGGCCAGATCGTCAACTGCGGCGGCATCGCCGACAAGAATCCCCTGGTCATGCAGATCTATGCGGATGTGACCGGCCGTCCGATCCGCATCTCGCGCTCGACCCAGACCTGTGCGCTTGGCGCGGCCATCGCCGGGGCGGTGGTGGCCGGCAGCAAGGCGGGTGGCTACGACACCTGCGCCGCCGCGCAAAAAGCCATGACCGGCCTGAAACCGCGCGTGTTCAAACCGAACGCAAAAGCCCATGCGGTTTACCAGCGACTCTATGCGCTCTACCTCACCCTCCATGACGCCTTCGGCACACAACAACCGCCGGCCTCACTCTTCGGCGTGATGAAGGACCTGCTGGATATCCGCAACCAGGCGCGCACATAATATTCCTCCGCCCCCCTAAAGGGCAATGCCTTGGCATCGCGTCGGAGCATTCTCGTTACGGAGTAGAGGGCGAAGGACCCTTCGAGGAATTCCAAACTTGCGAATGTTAACCCCTCGAAATCGCGAGTCCAAATCTGATGACAATGTTTGGGGGTCAGTCCTTCAAGTTTGCAATTCTATTTGTTAGAAATCAACCTCATTTTTCCAGCGCTCCCGCCGGCCACCGGCTTTTCTAACGACCTTCTCCCGTTATGAGGCCGGTGTTTCGGTTCTTCGGAAGAGCGGTGTTTCGGTAAGAGAAGAGAGGAAGAGCATTGCGGCGCGGCTGATTCTTCCTTTTTTGGCTCTTCGTGGATTTCGGTGGGAATTCCTGGAAGAAAGGCCGTAGATCCTCAGACGAAGGGTTCTAACATTTTCGCCCGAGGTGTCCATGAACGGAGTGCGGAGAGCGAGGTGGCGCGCTCCCGCCGG
>CAYWLC010000031.1:0-24984 GCA_964458895.1 uncultured Luteolibacter sp.
AAATGGCCGGGTTGCTGGTGTTTCGGACTTTTACAGAAGAAATGTTGCACGCGCCGAGAGATTCTCTATGATCACATGATTCAAACAGTCGTACCAGTCTTTTGTGCGAGTTTCGGCAATTATTTTTGGCAAACAGTATATGGCTAGCAGCCGCGCCCACGACACCAGGAGAACCTTGGCGAGGTGCGCCTGAAAACCGATCCGCGCTGGGCGGAGTTCCACAACGCGCGTGAGATCGGCGGCTTCGGCGTGCTGTGGGGGCCGTATGGGTTCAACTCCGGGGTTGTCACGCAAGAGGATGTAGCGCGGGCCAAAGCCGTTGCGCTGGGCCTTATCCCAGAGCATGTGCCCATGGATGCCCCGCCCATAGGCATCAATGAAGGTCTATCCGCCAGCGTCAGAAAGATGGAACCGGCCTTGAAGCGAAAGTTGATAGATGAACTTCGCAACGGACCCAAGGCCCGCACCCCGGAGGAAGCCGCCCGCGAGGCGGCGGCAAACACCCGCCGGGAGATGCTGCACCGGGGACTGACGGATGCCGTGACGCGTGGGAATCACGCGCGGGCGGAGAAATACAGGAAATCCATCGCCGCGTTGCCACCGGGCCGAGGCTTGGCCGTGCGGGAGGATGGCGACAAGATAGTGCGGGAGGATGGGGAGGACTTAATTAATTCCTAATAAGGTCCCCATCAGCACGCAAAGAACATCTCCAGACTAAACCAATGCGGATTTTGCTGCAGATTGGAAAGCCGCATAAAGACCTACCCGCCAGAATCCATGCCCCCATACATCTTCTGGTTCAGTTCTGGAAATGGATTCAGAGCTTTTGGTTATCAATCTCATCAAAAGATGGAGGTGATCCGAAGGCAAGCCACAAGGAGTCCGACCATCAACGCTTCTGCGGGAGTTTGCCGCTAAAGAATCAAGGGTCGTTACGAGGGATCTAATCACACATTTGCGGTGATCCTCAGCGACACAAGAAAGAAGATGACATCCCACAAAGGCAACCACCTTGATAAGATCAACGTTTTTAGGAAAAACTTTCACCTCACGATTATGCTTCGTGAAGTCTGATGCAGCCTTTAGCACGGCTAGTTGTTGATCTCTTATGGCGATTTCGATCGTAGAATTGTCTAAGGTAATCTGTCTGGTTAAAATTCGAATAGCTTTGTATTTTAAGGCTAATTCTCTATTTGTTTGTTCTTCAGCGTCGCTTGGTGCCGGCATGGGTTGGTATCCTCAGTCTTAAGTTAGAGGTTCTGTTTACTTGATTCGGACTCTTCGCCGATATCGAAGCCATTCACATATTCAATAAGCGGTTCCGAAGAGCCGTTGTTCAAGGGTTCTTCATTTGAAAAAAACAACGAAATATCGCTTTCATTGCCTTCTTTGACGCCTTGTAGCCAGGCTACGGTCATTTCATTAAAACTCAGTGCTTTCATTTTTTTTGTTTTTTGTGTTCAATCATCTTAGGGCTCTAAGCCGGACAAAATTCCGATATGGGGTGGTCGAAATATTCGCTCAAGATTGAACATGTTGTCATATTTGTGGTTTGCGGGGGGGTGTGAATAGTTGCGTAGCCGAAAGGCTTTCCTGATCAGTTTAAAAATGGTTTCTTTTTAAAAATAATCTTATTTTTCCTGTTCTTTTTAAGGTGTTCAGTCGACGGATGGGATTTGCTTCAAGTGCCAACGGGTGCAACTGACTCTGCCTCGCCCATTAAGGCGGCGAGGGACTTGAAATTTAGACGGAAGAAGAAGTCGTAACAAGGCTTTTTTTAAAAAAACAGATGCCGACTTGTGGCAATTCCGCTGGGCGGGCGAGAGACAAAACAACATACTGATCTCGGCTGAGCCTGGATGGCAGTGGGTCATTTCAGCGGGAAATTTGTTAGGTCGTGAATGTTGTATGAAAAACGGGAAATCCATACAACATCTTGTTTGCGACACAAATAGAGCACGCCAGTGCACCACCGTAAAGCAGAAAATTCACCCCCCCCCCGGGACCACTCCCGCGAGTAGGCATTTTCCCCTGTCCCGGCATAAATCGGTGGCATGTCACACCGCCTGATCACCGCATTTGCCAGTCTGCTGCCTGATGGCGGCATTCCCGCTGAGATCGTCTATCTGCCCGAGGGCACCAACAAGATCACGCCCTTCGTGGACGGGAAGCCGCAGACCATCACCGTGAAAGTGCCGGCGGAAAGGAGGACTTGCCAAGTTCAAAGAGGGGGTAAGGGGAAACGTGTCTGTTGGGCTTCGGCAGCTTGGAATCAATCGCAGGCATTATCCAGTCTGCCAAGCAGTGCATCACCCTCCATCTGCCAGACTGACGGCACCGATCAAGATCTGACTTTGGACATGCTTTGATTCATTCAGGCTGGTGCAAGGCGGAATCTTCGGATAACACAACTGTCAGCGCATTTGTGCTGACTTTTTGCCAGCACAGATGCCCACACTTCCCATGGAAAATCTCGCTCAATTCGAAACCGACCTCTGGTCCGCCGCCGACAACCTTCGGGCGAATTCCAAACTCACCTCCAGCGATTACTTCATGCCCGTGCTGGGCATTATTTTCCTTCGTCACGCGGCCAATCGCTTCGATGCGGCCACACGGCAGATCGCGGCAGACAAGGCCTCAGGAAAGATGCCGAAGCGAAAGATTCAGGCTGCCGACTACCTCCGCCGCCGCGCACTCTTCCTGCCTGATGCCGCCCGCTACGATGGGATCATGGAGCAGGCCACCACCAATCCCGGCGGCCTGCCGAAGCTCGTCACCGATGCGATGAATGCCATCGAGGCAGATTTTGAGCCGCTGATGGGAGTCCTGCCCAAGGACTACGGTATCTTCGAGCCGAAGGTCTTGGAGGAACTGATGCGCCTGTTCAACAGCGAGCAGATCAAGCACGCCACCGGCGACGTCTTCGGCCGCATTTACGAATACTTCCTCGCCAAGTTCTCCATCCAGAAGGCGCACGACAACGGCGAGTTCTTCACGCCCTCCTCGCTCGTCCAGCTCCTCGTCAACGTCATCGAGCCGGACCATGGCAACGTCCTTGACCCCGCCTGCGGTTCCGGTGGCATGTATGTGCAGTCCAGCCACTTCATCGAGCAGGAAGGTGGCGACGCCGCCCGCAAGGTGACCTTCTACGGTCAGGAGAAAAACCGCGACACTATACGCATCGCCAAGATGAACCTCGCCGTCCACGGGCTGGAGGGAAAAATCGCCGAGGCCATCACCTACTATCAGGACGAGCACACGCTCATCGGCAACTGCGATTTCGTCATGGCTAATCCGCCGTTCAACGTGGACCTCGTGGATGCCGAACGCATCAAGAACGACCCGCGCCTGCCCTTCGGCCTGCCGGGCGTGAATAAGGACAAGCGCATCTCCAATGGCAACTACCTCTGGATCTCTTACTTCTGGAGCTATCTCAAACCGACCGGCCGCGCCGGGTTCGTCATGTCTTCCCAAGCGTCCAGCGCCGGCAACGACGAAAAAACCGTGCGCCAGAAACTCGTCGAAACTGGCGACGTGGATGTGATGATCTCGATCAAGGGCGGCTTCTTCTACACCCGCACCGTGCCGTGCGAACTCTGGCACTTCGACCGCAATAAACCCGCCAACCGCAAGGACCAGGTGCTCATGCTCGATGCCCGTTCCATCGGCCAACTCATGGTCGGCTCGCGCAAGGTCTATGAGTTCACGCCCGAGCAGATGCGCAACCTCACCGCCATCGTCTGGCTCTACCGGGGGCAGCAGGACCGCTTCCTCGCGCTCGTCCGCGATTACTTCCACAAACACGCCGCCGAGTGCGCCGCCGTGCGGGAAAAACTGTCCGCCTTCGACACCACCCTCGCGGCTCTCGACGCGCCCTTCGCCGCCATCGTCAAGGCGGTGAAAATCACGCCTGATCTCGATACCGAGAAATCCCAAGTCTTCACCGACACCCTCGCCGAATTCCGCACCGCGCAAAAAGCCAGTGCCGCCGATGCCAAGGTGCTGTTGGCAGACCTCGCCGCCACCGTGAAGAAACTGGCGAAATCCCCACCCGCCAGCAATGCCGCGCAACATACGGCGCGGCAGTCTTTTGATCCCGCCGCCGACCGCGCCAAGGGGCTCATCAAACAGGTGGAGCTGCTCTACAAGCTCGCCTCCCGGGTCGTCTCATCCGCCACTGCGCTTGCTGAAAACGAAACCGTGGCTGATGCCTACGACCGCCGCGCCACCGGCCGTCTCATCAAACAACTCGACGAAGCCCGCCGCGCCGCCGTCGAGCAACTCAAGCACACCACCTATTTTCACCGCCACATCACCTGGCTGCACGACCGCTTCCCCAAGGCGGAAATGCTGTGGGTGCACGGACTCTGCAAAGTCGTCTCACGGAAGGACATCGCCGCCGCCGACTGGAGTCTCACCCCAGGTCGCTACGTCGGTGTCGCCGCCGCCGAGGTGGACGAGGATTTTGATTTCGAAGAGACTATCACCGAAATTCACGTTGAACTCGCCGGGCTGAACGCGGAGGCGGCGGAACTCGCAGCGGCGATTCAGACGAACTTGGAGGAGCTGGGGGTATGAAACTTCGTCAATGTTACCTTGGCGACATAATCAAGTTGCAACGTGGCCATGATTTGCCAGAGCGACTTCGCAAGGAGGGCGACATCCCGGTCGTCACGTCTTCTGGAATCACAGGCTTTCACAATGAAGCAAAAGCAAAGGCCCCCGGTGTTGTAACAGGTCGATATGGAACGCTCGGAGAAGTATTCTTCTTGGATCAAGATTACTGGCCACATAACACCTCACTGTATGTGGTCGATTTCAAAGGGACGGATCCGCGTTTTGCCTCATATTTCCTAATGAATGTCCTGCGAAACTATCAGAGCGACAAAGCGGCTGTCCCTGGTATTGACCGCAATGTTCTTCACGCGGTAGAAGTCCGCGTTCCATTTGGCCCGGATCAAATCCGCATCGCCACCATCCTCGCCGCCTACGATGATGCCATTCAGAACAACCGACGGCGGATGGAGCTGTTGGAAAAGGCGGCTCGGTTGCTGTATGAGGAATGGTTCGTCCGACTCCATTTCCCCGGCCATGAACACACCACCATCAGCCAGGGCATTCCACAGGGATGGGAGCGAATGCCACTTGGTGAGCGGGTGACTTTGAACTACGGCAAAGCACTCAAGGCTGATACAAGAGTTGAAGGAGAGTTTCCAGTTTATGGATCAAGTGGGATTGTTGGCAGTCATGAAGCGGCGCTCGCCAAAGGGCCCGGAATCATTCTTGGGCGAAAGGGCAACGTTGGGAGCGTGTTTTGGTCGCGCAAGGATTTCTACGCCATCGACACGGTCTATTTCATCATCGCCGAGGAAAGTGACCTTTACCTCTACTATGCGCTTAAGTATATGCACTTTATCAGCACTGATGTCGCGGTGCCAGGATTGAATCGCGACTTGGCCTATAGTCGCCCGCTTCTTGTGCCATCGAAAATCATCCTCCGACAGTTCCTTGAAATCGTTTCGCCGATTCATCAGCAACTGGATAAACTCGATGAAATGAACCAAAAACTCCGAACCGCCCGCGACCTGTTGCTGCCGCGGCTGATGAACGGTGAAATAACCGTCTGACACCATGAGAAACGACAAAGCCTTTCACGCCCCTTTGCATCCGCTCGACACCGAAAAACAGACTCACGGATGCCGGCACACTAATCCAGACATCTGCGCCAAGCATCACATGCCCAGAGTCTGCGCGTTTGCCCGACCCGCCAACATCTGCCTTGCGCCGCCGATGTCGTGGCCCAAACAGTTTAAGAACCTGAAGGACCAATAATACCATACAAAGGTACCATGATTACCGACATCCACAGCGAAGACAGGTTAGTGCAGGCGACGTTCGCTGATCATCTGCGCGACGTCCTTGGCTGGGATAGCATCTACGCCCACAACGAGGAGACGTTCGGCCCTAACGGCACGCTCGGGCGGGCCAATGAGCGCGAAGCGGTGCTGGTGCGTGACTTAAAGGCCGCCGTGGATCGGCTCAATGTGGATCTCCCTCAATCCGCCCGGCAACAGGCGGTCGAAAAGCTCACACGGGTGGATTTCTCCCGGTCGCTCATCCAGCAGAACAAGGATTTCCACGATTTCATCCGCAACGGCGTGCCCGTGGACTGGCGCGATGCCGCCGGGCAAGCGCACCATGCCCGCGCCAAGGTCATTGATTTCAGCAACGCTGCCAATAACCGCTTCCTCGCCGTGCGGGAGCTGAAGCTGCAAGGCTTGCGCGTGCCGCACTATGGCACCCGTGCGGATCTCGTCTGTTTCGTCAATGGCCTGCCGCTTGTGTTCATCGAACTTAAGGCGGTGTATCTCAACATGCGGGCTGGATACGACAACAACCTGACTTGGTATCTCGACCCGAACGTCGTCCCCCACGCCTTCCACCACAACGCCTTTCTCATTGTCAGCAATGGAGATCGCGCCCGCTATGGCTCGATCACAAGCAAGTGGGAACATTTCGCCGAGTGGAAGCGCAACGACGAGAAGGACAAAGGCAGCGTCGAGGCCGAAGTGCTGCTCAACGGAATGCTGGCCAAGGAGCGATTGCTCGATCTGGTGGAAAACTTCATTCTTTTCGACGACAGTCGGCCGGGCGGCACACGCAAGATCGTGGCACGCAACCACCAGGTGCTCGGAGTGAACTTGGCTGTTGATTCGGTGGAGCGGCAGGAGGAATTGAAAAGGATGTATCCACCTGAGCGGCGCGTGGTCCGCTACGAGACAGGCAAGATGAAAACCTCCATGGTGGCGGAGAAATCCACTGATGACACAAGCGAAACGGAAATCATCACCCTCACCGATGCCATCAACGAGGTTCCTCTCGTTCAACGCGCCCACCCGGATCTCGGGCGTCTCGGTGTCTTCTGGCAAACGCAGGGCAGCGGCAAGTCATACTCCATGGTCATGTTCGCCGAAAAGGTGCGCCGCCGTGTTACCGGCAACTTCACCTTCGTCGTGATGACGGATCGCGAGGATCTCGACGATCAGATCTGGAGGACATTCATCGGCTGCGGAATGGTGGATCCGAAAACGACGCCACGCGCCAGCTCGGGGAAAGATCTCAAGGCCGCGCTGCAACAAAACCACAGCTTCATTTTCTCCCTGATCCACAAGTTCAACCAACCCGTGGACGAGGATGATCCATACAGTAAGCGGGACGACATCATCGTGATGTCCGACGAAGCCCATCGAACCCAAGCGGGCAGGTTCGCCCGCAACATGCGCCTTGCGCTGCCGAACGCGTCGTTCCTCGGCTTTACCGGCACTCCGCTTTTCAGGCACGACCACCTGACCAAGCGAATCTTCGGCGGCTACGTCTCGCGCTATGATTTCAAGCGGGCGGAGGAAGACAAGAGCACGGTCAAGCTGGTTTATGAAAACCGGGGTGAGAAACTCGGCATCGCCAAGCTCGACCTGAATGACCGCATCGCGGAGAAGATAGAACAAGCGGGGCTGGATGCGGACCAGGAAGCCCTGTTGGAGAATTTGTTAGGCAAGGACTATGAGGTCGTCACCGCCCCTGACCGGTTGGACAAGTTGGCCGACGATTTCGTGGAGCATTGTTCGGAGCGCTGGCAGTGTGGGAAGTCAATGCTGGTGTGCATCGACAAGATTACCTGTGCGCGGATGTTCGAGCGGGTCCGTCCGCGTTGGGACGCCAAGCTGGCAATCTTGCAGGCGTTCATCCCCACGAAAGAGTCAGAACTCGCCGCTACCATCGATGCGGACGAACAGGAGAAGCTAACCAAAGAACTTGAGCACCTGCGGGGGCAGGCGGAGTGGATGGAAAACACCATCATCGAAATCATCATCAGCGAGGCACAAAACGAAGTGCGGGACTTCGCCAAGTGGGGATTTGACATTATCCCGCATCGGGCGGTGATCAAAACCGGTTTCGAGACACCGGACGGCAAGCGGTTGAACGTCGAGGATGCGTTCAAGAACCCGGATCATACGTTCCGGGTTGCCATCGTTTGTGCCATGTGGCTGACCGGCTTTGACGTGGAATGTTTGCAGACGCTCTACATCGACAAGCCACTCAAGGCCCACACGCTGATGCAGGCCATCGCCCGCGCTAACCGGATCTATCCCGGCAAAGACTGCGGCCTGATCGTGGACTACAACGGAATGCTCAAGAGCCTGCGGGCGGCACTCGCTCAATACGCGGTCGGCGACCCAGGCGAGGAGCAACCCGACCCGGCCATCCCCATCGAAGAGTATGTTCCGGCACTTGTTAAAGCCATCGAGGCAGCCGAGAACCACCTGCGCGGCGTGGGATTTGAGCCTGACCAGTTGAATGGACTGAAAGGCTTTGCCATGACCGGCGCGATGCGCGCTGCCGTTGACGCGCTCTACACGACGGACGAGGCGAAATGTAGGTTCCAGATCATGGCGCGGGAGGTGTTTTCCCTAATGAAAACACTCATCATGGAGCCTTCCGTCCGCCCTTACTACGTGAGGCATGACCATATCGAAGCCATTTACAAGAAGCTCGACGAACGGCGGGACACCGCCGACGTCACAAGCGTGCTCAAGGAGCTGCACAAGATTATCAACGAGGCCATCCGCGCCCAAGCGCCCGGCAAAGACCAGGCGGAGGGGCTGAAGGTTGACCTGAGCCTGATCGATTTCGAAAAGCTACAGGAGGAATTCGCCAAGAAGGTCCGTCACAAGCGGAAGGCATTGCACGACATTCGGGACATCGTGGAGCAGAAGCTGGCCGAGATGATGGCTCGCAATCCGATGCGGATGGACTATTACAAGAAATATCAAAACATCATCGCCGACTACAACCGGGAGAAAGATCGCGCCACCGTAGAGGAAACTTTCGCCAATCTAATGAAACTTGTGGCGGATATGGACGACGAGGCGCAGCGTCATGTCCGCGAGGGATTGACCGAAGAGGAACTCGCCTTTTTCGACATTTTGACCAAAGAGAATATTTCAAAAGCAGCGCGAGAGCGGGTCAAACAGGCGAGCAAGGGGCTGCTGATGACACTCAAGGAACAACTGGCGACAATGCCCGCTTGGGCCAAGAACACAACGACGCAAGCCGACGTGAGGGTGCTTATACTCGACACGCTCTATGCCTCGCTACCACGGCCACCCTTTACCGACGAGGAAGCGGAATCGCTGGCGGAACGGCTCTACGGGTTCGTGTGGCAGCAGAGCGAGATGGCAGCTTGATGCGAATGCTGAAAAAGGTTATGTTGCTCTCAGTTACCGAGTATCAAACAGAACTTCACACAGGGATGCCAGCGCGGCATCAATCCCCTGCCATGTGATTCGAGGAAGGCGAGCCGGGCGGCTGCGCTCGCAGTGGTCGGCAGGGTCCGATGTTGTGCCAGTTCCGCCAAAAATGGCCGGGCGAATGGGAATGTCTTCGCGGCGTCCGGTCCGGTGCGAGCCGCATCGACAGCCAGCGCCCCCTTGTGGTAGAGCGTGACAGTGAGCAGGTCTCTGGTCGCCGTGGTCGGTGCTTGTGGCGTGGTTTTCATGGTCTGGCTTGACTCGTTTTGCTTGTCGTTTCCCGGTTAGGGAATTTTCCCAGCTTTCCCTAGGTACATAAGGGATTGCAGCCATTCCCCTGATTCTGGAAAGCCTATCAGATTTTCTCATTACTAGCAGATTAGTTGCTACTCCCTCATTTCCAAAGAGTTAAATTTCGTTTGGATTCCGCATAATAGACATTGTTACAAGTTGTGAATACCGGATCACATGTGAATCACAAATGTGCAGGGCCTCGATGGTGATCGTTTCAAATCGACACGAAAGCGCCCCGACCAGCACGATCCAGACCGTGGCGGCGCATCAGCTTAACCTGAGTAATTCTGACAACTTGGCGGCGGCCCCGGGGCAACGTCGGATCGGTCAAAACTGCAGGCGTTGGCAATCAGGACCATGGTCCGGGCAGCGAGTGCCGGAATACCCATGCAAAGATTGTTCCTTGATTGCGTCAATTTTTCGCTGTAGTTTCTCATCGAAGCCCGCTTGAGTGACGTAATTCCGCCGATTTTCGGAGATGGAGGCCGCCAATGTCCCTGCGGGCTTCACTATGTCCACGGGGTGTCGGTGTTATTGTGGCTTCGGTAGAGTGTCGGGGCTGTGTTGACTAATACGGCAATCTGCTCCATTGTCACTTTGCGCTCAGGAAACGCCGGATAGCCCCCATCCTTGGATGGAAACGCGCCAATGGCATTCTGGGCGCATTTTCGTTTCGATCCGGATTCAGGCCGTGACGGTGGATCAACCTAACTTGAGCACTTCGGCCAGCTTCACTGCGGCACCGGGGGCAACGCCGGATCGTTCAAGACTGCGGGCGTTGGCAATCAGGACCATGGTCCGGGCCGCGAGTGCCGAAATTGACTCATAGCCAAATTTCTTTGGGTCGAAATCGACCGCTGCAATGACGGGCAGCGCAGCGGCGGCGTGGCCGACTTGAACCACTCGCGCCAGGTCGGTGAACGAAGAAACGCGGGCGAACACCAGCGGGTGGAGACTTTGCTTGGCGAGCCACTGTGTCCAGCGTTCTGAAAACTGCCCCCCAGGTAACAGTTCCGCCACCGGGACATTTTTTTGAATGAGTTCCTCCGCCGACGAACTGCCCTTCCAGAGAGCGTTCGCCGCGAACACGGCATACCCAACCGCACGCAACTCCCACTGTTTCATTTTCGCAGGCACGGCATCTTCGCGAACAATGCCGAAATCAAGCCGACCGTCGGCCACGGCCCGCACCACTTCAGCGCTGCGCATCTGTTCCAGTTCGAATATCACGTTTCCAAGCGTCTTGCGGATTGCAGCCAACTGCGGCACCACCAACCAATCGATGACGCTCCCCTGCGAACCCAATCGAATGCTCACACTGCGGCCCGCCATTGATTCCCGGAAGTCATCGAGTTCGCCGAACTGGCGGCGGATGACCAAAGCCAGGCGGTGTCCCTCATCGGTGATCTCGATCCGGCGGCCCACCCGGCGCGTCAACTCCACCCCGAAGAACTTTTCGAGTTCTTTGATCTGCCGCGAAAACTGCGATTGTTGCGTCGTGTTGCCCAAGGCGGCTTTTGCCAGGTTCCCCGCTTCAGCCACCCGCAGAAATGTGCCGAGCCTGTCGAGGGAAAGACCAGAGACAGTAAAAAGGCGTTCAAATTCATTCATGTCTGGTCAGTCATATAAACTGCGAAACCATCCATTGCAAGAACCTATTTTTTTGTGCATGTTCAGTCCGCATGGACGACATCCTTCACTACGATATCATTGCCGACATCCACGGGCGCTTCGACAAGGTCAGCGCCTTGATGGAACGTCTGGGCTACTCCAAGGCTGGCGACGGCTTCATCCCGCCTGCTGGCCATCGCGCCCTGTTTCTCGGCGACCTGATCGATACTAAACCAGGCCACCCGTTTCCCGGTGGCATCCGCGCCACCCTGCGGACCGTGAAAGCCATGTGCGACCGCGGCGACGCGCTCTGCTTGCTCGGGAACCACGAATTCAATGCCATCCTGTTCCACACGAACGACCCGAACGGTAAGCCTCTCAAAATCCATGGCAGCCGCAACCTGCTGACGCATCAAGGCACGCTAGATGATTTTCCGGACCATGCCGTCCCGGCTAGCGAATGGCGCACGGTGTGGTTGCCGTGGATTAAGTCACTGCCTTTCGCAATTGATCTGGACGGGTTCCGCGCTGTGCACGCCTGCTGGCATCCGGAGCTTCTTGCGCGGCTGGATGGCAAAAGCCTGACGGATCACGCCTTCCTCCTCGCCTGTGCCGAGAAATTCACGCCTGAATGGGAGGCGATCGAAGCGGTGCTCAAGGGCATTGAGGTTCCGATGCCTGCGGGACAGTTCTTCATCGATCACGCTGGCAGGGAACATAAACAATTCCGCGCCCGTTGGTGGGAGGCTCCTGATGACGACGTCCTGTGCAGCGAACTCGTGTTTCCGGCCAGCGGCCAAGTCACCGCGGTTCCTGTGGATCCCATAGCGAAACGGATGATCTCCCCCTATCCAACCGATGCCCGTCCGGTGTTCTTCGGTCACTACTTCAAGCCGGCCAACTCGCCGAACCAACCCGAGCGCCACAATGTTGCCTGCATCGATCACTCTGCGGCCACAGATGGTCCTCTCGTCGCCTACCGCTGGAAAGGCGAAGCCAGCATCAACCCCGAACATTACACATACCACTCATGAACCCACAACCCGACCCACAATCCCCAACATCCGGCGGAGCAAAAACGCCTAACGAAAACGCCCAGCTCAACACCAAGATGAACGACTCCCAATTCCCACAAAAGTCCGACGATTATGCACCCAAGCACATGAAGCCAGAACCCCGCTACTCGGTGGGTGCCGTCGCCTGCGCCATCGGCTCACTGGGTTATCCAGATGGCCCTGATTCCTCACCCTACGCCGCGACAATCCGCGAACTGGTGGACGACTGTGAGTTTGCCGAGTGGCTCAAGGAATTCATCACCGTGTCATCCGATTACGAATCACCACACTATCAACCGGACAGCGTGCAGGCCTCCGAGTCAGCCGCAGCCGATGCAGAGGATGAGTGGCGGGCAACCCGGACGCTGGAAACCCTAACCGAGGCGCAACGTCGCTCGCTCCAGGAACAGGTCAATTCAGAATTTCCCGCTGCAATTTGTGATGAAGTGATGCAGTTGATGCCGCTGTGTGGCGACGACGACGATCCAGATGAACACGCCAATGAAGGCGAAGAAGAACCCGCGCCCGCCATTCCGGCCACGCTACCTTATCAGGTGACCGCTTTGGACAACTTCGATTTCTATGAAAGCTCCGGTGTGGCGACACACTGCCGGGATGCCGCGCACGCGCTCTCGGTGGCCAAGGGAATCCTCGAACGGTCACTCGCGCACGAACACGGACAGGCTAAGGACCCTACGAATGCCGCCGAACTCTTCGACCGTTGGGACAATTTTGGTGATTACCCGAGCATCAGCCCGGCTCTCGATCCGCCGTTCGATCCATCCGCATACGCCAGCCAGAGGGCGGAGGAAATATGCGGCAAGGTGCGCCTGCAGAAAGAATCATCATCATGAACACCAACGCCGCACAGAATCGATACACAGGCGGCCGCCTACGGGATGTATTGGATCCATGGCAGGATTTGCTATGCCGCTGCCCTCATTGTGGACAAGAGACGTTGGGCAAGGATCTGCATCTGGGGGATGTGCATGAAACCCTCTTTTCACGAGATTGCCCCGCTTGCGGCAATACGGTCGTCACCATCGAGCGCCCCCTCGTCAACGACATGTTAGCCAACATCGACAACCTGTCGCCTGAAATTCAGGAGGAAGTTCGTTCCTTCGCCGAGCAATGTGCGCAGTGGCAGAAAACAAAACTCCATTGTGTCGAGCAACTCCCGGAAATCGCCCTCGACCATATCGTTCTCGTGTGGGACGCGGATTACCATGGCGATGATACCACCGAATGGAATACCGAGATTGTCATTCGCTGTGGCGAGCGCGAGATCTACCGGGGGCCATCCAGTTGGGAATACTACGATTACTTTACCGACGCCTGCAAGGTGCTGCGCTGCAAGTATGGCGACCGTCTCCATGATGTGATCCCGACTGAGCGGACATTCAATGCAATATGGGGCGACAAGCTCAGGGCTCCCGAGATTGTAGATGCGCTGCGGGAACGGATCCGCAAAACATCACGGATCGGTTCCTGGCCAAGCCGACCGATTGCTCCGTGCGATTCCTGGGACTTGTGCGACTGAATACGGTGTCGGACGGGCGAGGATTCTCATTTGTCCACCCCATTCATCAGGTGGTTGATTGAATTGCGGCGTGTTCCGTTCGGGCACTAGACCCGCAGCCTCTAACTCGTCCGGAAAGGCGGGGAGTCGCCCCGAAATCGATCCAACGCTTCCAGAATCAGAGGAGCGCCCGCTTTGTATTCCTCCATGAACCGGTGTCCCGATTCCAGGCACTCTTGAAGCACGGAAGGCGGCGCTCCAGTTATTGACGAGGGCGCGTCCGAGGGCGTCGGTGAGGGTTTACCAGTGGTATGCGATTCCATGGTATTGAACGACGGCGTTCTAAGTGACTGAATCCGCCTCTGCTTACAAGGCATTTCTAGTGCTCTCAATCATAATTATGGCGTGATGATACTAGCAAACTGCTCGTCGGAAAGAGCAAGGGCCGATTTCACATACGGCGAGTAGGTAGTAAACATCGGATCGTTGGAGAGAACGAACGATGAGTCATTCCAATCCGCTTTAGCTTGTGGTTGAGCGTCAAGGAAATCGTCAAACTCGTTCTCCTTCTCCATCGCGCGCAGCTTGCGCCGGATGGATAGTTTTGACAGTTGGACAGGCGGAGGCGGGTAGCAAGCGGCTACCACTGCCGCGATCTGTTCTTCGGTAGGAGCGGCATCCTGCTGCACCCACCCCCACTTGATGTGGACTGATGCCAGTGGGATGACGTGCGTGACGCCATCTTTGGTGTAACTCCGTGGAATGCCGTGATCGACAACCGTTCCGTCTTTGATGATTTGATAGTTTTTCATGATGATAAATTATGAGGGTGCGCCAGCATTTGCGCCATTGTTAAAGAAAGAGTCGTATCCAGTGCAACCCGACATATCACAGAAACCCGCTGACAAATTACCGCATACAAACGTTCCCATATAAGCACCTCGCACTGTGAGTTGCCCCGGCGATCCCGCTTCTTCCTCCAACTCTGTATCGTATCCGGGTGCCAAACTACCCGTTAAATTACAGGTGGACGGTCCTGACCCACTGAACACTAAATAACCACCGGGTCCGCCACCCGGAACACTAGGGCCGTCCATCAAAACATCCCAAGAACAGTTAGTATCAATCATCAGGTCCGGTCCACCGGACTCGGTTGTTACGTTTAACCAAATCTTGGTCTTGCTCGGCTGCCATGCGTAGAGGTGGACACTTTGAATATTAAACACGGACTCAGGCAGCGTGACGTAGTATTCCCCGGCTCCCATGAGGATGAAGGTGAATTGGGAGATACCACCTCCACGGGCATTCGCAGCTATCATTGCCGCCTGCAAAGTGGCATAAGGACTTGAAATATAATCAATTTCCCCTGTGTCATCGCTTCCGGTGAGGGCACACACAAAGACTGCGTTGGGTATCGCGGGGATGGGGGTGGCTGGGGTGTAGCCAAGCGCGGCCGCGATCGCTTCTTGGGTGACTTCACCGCTGCCCATGGCTGCAAGCAATTCGTCTGCCGAATAGGCTTTGCCGGTCGTCCTGTCCACAAGACGATGCGCGAATCGTGAAATAGTCGCCACGAGTTGCTCGAACGGCGTGTCTGATGGCTTCCAGTGTTTGGCGAGTTGGGCGAACGATTTCTCGCTCGGAGAAGCGTCTTTGTTATTCCGGCCTGCAACAGTCGAATCAGGAGCGGGCAACTGGTGAAATTGAGTGGGTGCATTCATGGCACCCGCAGATTCCCACGTTCCGACTTAGGATGTAACGGGCGCAGAGGACGGTTCTGCTTGTGCCGCCAGTTTCCTCGATGGGGTCGATGGTCATGCTTGTGCGGGAGTCGATTGCAGTTTCCGAAGCTTGGCCAGGTTCAGCCCGCTCACTACCGATGCCACGCGGTCTTTGATGGAGGCGAGGGTTTCAGGACCGGTCTCGACCACCATTTGTTCCGGCGCGAAGTGTCCAGCCAGTTTCGAATCCAGTTCCATCGCACGCAGCTTGTCGAATCCCTTCACCTTGGTCTGGATCACCATATCATCGACCACGTCATTGCCCGACGATTTCTTCCCGCGCTTGAGTTTCCCCCGAGTTCCACCGGACACCTTCGTGGTCACAAACTCCGCACAGAGGTTCGATTGTGGGGTGAGCTTTCCAATGGGCATACCGCAGATTTCCGCCAGCAACATGCGCTTGAACTCGATGGTCATCAGACAGGCATCCGTCTGTGGCTTGCGTAACTCAGCAATTCTTGCTTTGACGTTAGCAGTGGTAAGCAGTCTGCAAGCATTCGCCTTGGCAACATCCGGCCCGACATTGTACCCCGCTTTGACGTATGCGGCAGCACCAGTCATCCCCATTGCCACCAATTCAGAGAAACGCTCTTGCCTTACACTCAATCCTTTATGAGCAACCTTTCCCTTTTTTGTCACTTTCTTCGGTGGAGTCTTCATGGTTTTTCGATGGCTGTTCGCGGCGTGATGGAGAGATTTTAAGCAGACTGGGGAGTCTAGGCATAGGGGGCGCAGCGTCGTGTTGCGGGCGTAACGGTTTGCGCTGGGCGTGGCGTAACGCGTAACGGAGTGTTCGCCTTGATCTGCGCCGCCCGGTGCGTTCCCTGACTCATAGTAATTCCTTTTTGCACCTCAGGGTGGTGAATTGGTGCAACAAGAGTGCAATCCCTATATAGGGGTTTGCACCATTGCACCTCAGGTGCATTGCACCTTGAATTGCACCTTTTTGCACCATTGCACTAATTACGCATTTCATTGGTTTATGAGACGATGATTTCCGTTTGAATCCTTCCGTGTAATCCCTTTCGCCAGCCATGATTTAACGCGGCTTTTAGATGTCCGTTCGGCCACTTCCAGCCTGTCTTGAATGGCATTCACCAAGTCGCTGTAGCTCATGGATTCGGATGATCCGAAAGCGGCCTCGGCTTCGCGCTGCATCTTCTCGCGGATCTCTGCTGACTTGATCTCGCCAGCAGTGCCGCAACTCGTGTGCATCTGGGCTTGGTCACTCCACTGGAAGCACGGGCCTTGCTCTTTGGGCAGGTAACAATGCCGGGCCTTTTCCGTCCATATCGTTGTTATGCCGGTTGAATCCTTCGCAAGACGTAGGGGGGTCTCGGCCTTCCGTTCGAGTTGGCTGCCAAGGTGCCCGCGCATCTTCCCGATTTCGCTGCCAGGGTTTTCATGCAGGACTGTGACGATGACACAGTGATGGGTGATTGCCAACGTGTGCAACTCACGGACAAGGGCGAATGCTTCTTCGGAATTGTTAGGGTCAGAGCAAAGATCACCGACGCCGTCAATCATCACAGCAAAGATTCCACTGTGTTCCTCGTTTCCCTCTGCGATGGCGTATCGCAAAGCTTCACGGCGTTCCGTGATGTCGAAGTCGGCTATGCTGTAGCTGTGAAACCATTCCGGGGGCCTTGCCACCCTTACCCGGCGACATGCCCGGCGGACAAGCTGGTCGTGATCATAACGCGATTGTTCCGTGTCGATGTGAACTAAAGCTAACCCCTGCGAATTCTCTGCGGAAAATCCGAGCGTGTCCGCTCCCTGCCGATTGTCGTTGAAGGCGGAGGCGAGCATGGCTTCCATTACTGCGGTTTTTCCGGCCTTCGGTGGTGCCTGGATGTTCATTAGGTTTCCCGGTGTGCAAAGCGGCATGTCTGCCAGACGGAAGCGTGGAGCGGGTTTTTCGGGGGGGCTGTCAAAGTCGAATGCGCGGACCGCCAGTGTATCGGCAATGCTCGTGCAGGCTGTGCCCTTTTCGAGTTCCGTAATCTGTCGGAGCGCGTCAGCTAGTCCGGCGCTGTCCGGGCTTTCAAGAGCAGCCTGCTTCATGTTCTCGGCTGCCTTAATCATCGAACGACGCAATTTCTTATCATGGAGGATTTCAGCAAACCTTTTGAACCGGTCGAAAGTGGGGTTCCCGGCGTGATAGTTGTGGATGTCAGTAAGCGCAGACGGGCCGCCTGCCCGTCCTAGCAGTTCTTTGTCAAGTAGATGCTGAGTGAGCGACACCAATTCGATTTCGCATCCTTTGCCATGCAGCTCTCTGATGGTGCGAAATATCAAAAAGTGTGCTGGGATGTGGAAATCAGCCTCGGTGAGTTGACACCTGTCCACATGCGGCAAGTAGTCATTGGGATATTGGAAAAGCATAGAGAGAATCGACTTTTCAACGCCGGACGCTTGAGGGAATGGCAAAACCTCGTCTTGCATTACGGCAGGCATGGCGTATGATTGCCCGGAGTTACAATTATTCGGGGCGGCTTCTTTGCGGGGGCCGTCTCTCTTCTTTGAAGGTGGGGCGTTCATGGATGGAACAGGTTCAGGGGTTGAACGGACCAGCGTGCCATGAGTGTGATCAGCACGGCGGCAGCGACAACAAGGACGATGCCGACCATGAGGCTTCTGCTGTCCGGGTTCATCGATCAGGCTTCCTTGGCATTGATGCGGAACCTGCGATCCAACGCTGAACGAACTTCCTCTGGATCGAAGTAGGTTCGGCGTCCGATCTTGTGAAACGGGAAGAACCCTTTCGCTTGCCATTCCCGGAAAGTTCGAAGTCCGGGACGAGAGGTTTCGCAGGGGAACACGAACTTGATGCAGTCCTCTGCGCCTATGAGTTGCTTGGTTTGTGCAGACATGAGCGGGAGCATGCCTGGAACTCATCAAAGAAAATGGGGCGTCGATCCCCGATCAAATACCACTTTTTCGCTGGGAGGTATCGGGACCTCTTCCCCCTTTTGGCAACCAACTGAATTTCAAACGCTTTTCCATGGACCTGTATGACTCTCCGGATCCGAGTTGGTTGGCGCTCATGCCTGCTTCAAAAGCCGTCTTTACAGCTTTCTTCGTCGGGACTCCTCCCACACTTGCCGCAGCAGTTTCGACAGCCGCGTAAAACCGTCGATAGTTTTGAGGAACTCCCTCTTCCTCGATCTTTTTAATTTCATCAAGCCATCGGGCAAAACGGCGAAAAATCTGTGCGGCATTCTCTTTTTGTGCCACGCCAGCCAACCAATTTCCGACGTGCGTTTCAAATTCACTCCAAGATGCCGCGATCTCCATAGCGTATGCTTTGTTCTTATCTGGCAGGGGAGCCCCGCGGATTATCTCACTTTCGGCAACTCTTGTTCTAATAGCTAATTGCCGCCATTCCAGAGCCCCCAATTGACTCGTTGCTGAAGATTTGGAGAAGGGCTGTCTCAATGCCATTAAAAAAAGAAAATCCGATTTCGGACGGTAGCTCCGGTCCACCGGGCAGTCTTCCAGAGAGCAATAGTTGCCACCAGCAAGCCTTGGGAATAATACTTTCGGCTCGAAAAAATTGGCAAAATATTTTTGTGTTTTCTTATTATAGGATAGGGTTCCCTGCATTTGAATCGACCAACCAGTAGCGAACCATTCGTCATCATTTTCGAGGAAATAGAACGACGCTTTCATCGGATCAAACGGCTACGAGGTGAGGACTTGGATTCGTTTCCTTCTCCGGTGCCAGCACGGCGCGGCGGTGCTTCGGATCTGGCACGATACGGAAGAATTCATCGCCTTCTTCCTTCGGGTGCAGATTGAGATAGTGGCGGCGGATGATGGTTTCCGAGTTTCCTGCTTGAAGAGCGGCATCGCCAAGTGACCGATGAAGCGCAACGTGATAGGAAATGAAGCTGTGTCGTGCCTCGTCATGGCTCAGGCCGAAGTGTTTCTTTACCTCGGTAAGCGCGCGTCCGAAGTTGGCTCTGGTGGCAGGCGGGGGGAATGCTTCAAGCCACGAGGCGAGGTTGTCGGAAATCTTGACCTGCCGTTCGTGCCGGGTCTTGGAAATATTGGCAGGGATGGTGATGGTCCGGGTCTTGATGTTAATCAGCTCAGCTTCTCTGCCCGTCATGCGCTGTATCTCGGTGGGGCGTATTCCGGCAAAGTAGGCAAGGCTGTAATACCGGACCATGCAGCCGCCCCTCCAGCGGCAGAGTGCGGAGAACATCCGCGACAGTTTTTCAAGATCCGTGGTGACGGGCCGCGCATTCTGTTGTTCCCTGACTTGCCGTGCATCGTAGGCGCGGACCATTGCGGCTGGGTTCTCGAAAGTGAATGGGCGATTCGTCGTCTTGTCGGCGGTGGCACACCACCCGAAGAAACCCCGGAGTTCGTTCAGGGTGTTGTTCCAGAATTTCTTGCTGGCCTTCTTTTGACCATCTGCGGAGCGCAAACCCCGGAGGTATCCTTCCACCTGTTGACGGGTGACCTCGTGCGTCCACGGGTCATCTGTCGCGTCGATGAAGCGCTTGATGCTCGCCTTGATTGCTTGGAGTGTCCGGGGCCGGAGTCCGTCACGCTCTTTGTCGTCGAGGTAGAACTTCACGGCAGCCCTGAGACGGATCGTGAATTCTGGCGGGCGGTGATGCTTGAGAAAGAACTCCACGGCATCGGCGAGCGTGTAGGCGTCACCCAGCTTGTCGGTGGCAGAGACTGCCGCGTCGTGTTGCTCCTGGGTGAGAGATGATAGAATCATCTGTTGGGCGCGTCCCTTGTTCTCCATAGCCACCTGTTGGAGGGCGGCAAAGCTCTGTGCTTCCACCTCGTTCTTGAACTGGCGGCGCTGCCATTTGCCGTTTTCCTTCCATCCTTGGACAAGGTAGGTCACCCACACGCTGCCATTCTTCTCGCGAGTGAGTGGACGGATCGTGATCTTGACGGCGGCTGTTTTTGCTGCTGTTATCCGTGTGCGCTTCGGCTTCTTGCTCATGTCTGCATTTCACCGCATTTCCAGTGCCATTGCAAACATTTATTGCACGGTCCGTTGCGCGGCATTCTGATAGAGCCTTTAATTACTAGGCCGTAGCACAGGTTGGAGTCTTGCGGGGCTCTAACAGCGATGCTTTCGGCACCACCGCCGGCGGAGTCACTGTCACCAGTGGTGCTGCAGTCGAATTGTCCGGTACGAGTCTTGCGATTGGTGCCGAAGCGCTGTCTCTGGACGGCACCGGAGTGAGCAATGGCGGTGCCCTGCGTAATGTCAGTGGCAACAACAGTTGGGCTGGCGTAATCACTCTAGCAGACGTGACTGGAATTCACCGCATCAATTCGGACGCCGGGTTGCTCACCATCGGTGCGGGTGGCATTACCGAGACTGGAAGCAACAATAAGGAGCTTACTTTTGGGGGAGCGGGAAATACGACCGTTAACGGAATCATTAGTGGGGCCAATGACATGGGACTCACGAAGGACGGAGTCGGCACCCTCACCCTCAACAATGCCAACACTTATACGCGTCTGACCACGGTATCCGGAGGCACCTTGGCATACGGGGTGACCAATGCCCTGAGTTCGGGTGCCGTCACGGTCAACGGCGGCATCCTCGATATCAAAACTTTCAACGACACGGTCGGGGCGGTAACACTGACCTCCGGTTCGATTACTGGCACGACGGGAGTTCTAACCGGCACCAGCTATGCCCTGAACGGCACGGTTAACACCAGCGTCTCGGCCATTTTGGCGGGTGCGGGTGCCCTGACCAAGACGGGTGCGGGCACCGCCACGCTTACCGGGGCCAACAGCTATACGGGACTCACCGATGTTCAGGTTGGAGTCTTGCGGGCTTCAAACAACAATGCTTTCGGAACCAATGCTGGCGGAGTCGATGTCGCCAGTGGTGCGGCAGTCGAATTGTCCGGCACGAATCTTGCGATTGGTGCCGAGGTGCTGTCCCTGGACGGCACCGGGGTGAGCAACGGCGGAGCCCTGCGTAATGTCAGCGGCAACAACAGTTGGGCTGGCGCAATCACCTTGGCCGATGTGACCGGCGTTCACCGCATCAATTCGGACTCCGGGTTACTCACCATCGGTGCAGGCGGTATCGGTGAAACAGGCAACAACAACAAGGATCTGACCTTCGGCGGTGCGGGAAATGTGACGGTCACTGGGAATATCACTGCGAACGCAGGTGATATGCGACTCTTTAAGGATGGGGCTGGAATCTTGACCCTTTCCGGTAGCGGTAACACTTACGATGGCCTAACCACGATTACGGGTGGCACGCTGGCATATGGTGCGTCCAATATCATCGTCGGAGGCGTCACCGTCAACGGCGGCATTCTCGACATCAAGACCTTCAGCGACACGGTCGGGGCCGTCACCCTGACCTCCGGATCGATTGCTGGCACGACGGGAGTTCTAACAGGTAGTAGCTACGCCCTGAACGGCACGGTCAACACCAGCGTCTCGGCCATTTTGGGCGGCGCGGTTGCCCTGACCAAGACAGGTGCCGGCACGGCCACACTCTCCGGAGCGAACACCTACACTGGAACAACCACGATCACTACGGGCAAGTTGGTGGTGGACGGCTCGCTGGGTGGTACGGCGGTCACCGTGAACGGTGGAGCGATCCTGAGCGGCAGTGGTACCATCGGCACCCTGACAGCAGGGACGGTCACCTTGAATGCAGGAGCCAACGATGCCGCGCGTGGTGCGATCAATCTCGCAGACGGCTCCATCGGCACGCTCTCATTTGCAGCGAAGACCGCAGCCAACACCACAGTCCTGACGATTGGCGGAACCGCCGGCAACGCCAGTATTCTTCATTTTGATGTGGGTGCCACCGTCGATCAGATCGCTCTCGGCACCAATGCCCGCTTGAACATCGGTGCCGGTGGGGGCCTCGTGCGCCTTACCGGACTGGGCGGACTTGGGGCCGGCACACAGAATTTGATCACCGCTTCCACCGCAAGAACGGGTGCAGGCACCTTGACGCTGGATGCAACGACCGGCAACTTTGGCGGATTGAACATCACGACAGGTTTTTCCGGCAACAACTACCAGCTGACCGCAACGGCCAACGCCGCCGCCACCGCTGCCTACTGGAAAGGGACCAACGACGGCGTTTGGAACTCCTTCGCGGGCGGCAACACCAACACCAGCAACTTTGCCTCGAATATCGGAGGCACCAACGCGACTGGCAAAGTGGATGCCACGACCGATGTGAACTTCAACGCCACCAGCTCGACGAATTTTTCCAACACCACTCTGGGCGAAAACTTCACGATCAAAACGCTGACATTTGGCAACTCGGCCACCTCCTCGGTCGGCATTGGCGGCACTCACACGCTGACCATCACGCCCGGATCCTCCTCGACCGGCGTCACGGTGGCTGCGGGTTCCGGCAACCACACCATCAGCAGCAAGGTGGCCCTCGGCCTCGATCAGACATGGACCGTGACCAGCGCGGGCCAGACCCTCAGAGCCACGAACCAAATCAGCGGCACCACGAGAAGCCTAACCAAAGCTGGCGCGGGAACCTTGAGCCTCGGCGGAACCAACACCTACACCGGCGCCACGATCATCGCCGGTGGCGTTCTCGCCTTGGAAAGCACCGGATCGATCGATAATTCCTCCGGGGTCACCCTCAACAGCGGCAATTTCGACGTTAGTGCTGTCAGCGGCGGTTATATACTCAACAACCTGTCCGGCTCGGGATCCGTCACCGGTGACCTCACGGTGTCTAACAACCTGTCGATCGGATCCTCTCCGGGCATGGTGACTTTCAACGGTGATCTAACACTCGGCGTGTCGTCCGTTTCCGACTTTGAAATCACCTCGCTGGGTCTTGGAAACTACGACCTCGCGGCCAGCGGCATTGGAACCCAGGCGGTCAGTTTCGGAGGAATCCTCAACCTGTTGTTCACTCCCGGATTCAATACCACCGGCTCGGTGACACTCTTTGATTTCGAGAACTACAACGGCGGCTTCAGCACCGTGAACACCAGCGGACTCGCCAGCGGATATTCCGCCACCTTCGATTCCCTCAACGGCACGGTCGTGATTGTCCCCGAACCGAGCACATTGCTGCTAGGCTCTCTCGGCGTCCTCGCCCTGCTGCGCCGCCGCCGGAGCGCCTGATCCCAAAATCCGCAGTCCCCCGAGTGGGGGTTTTCAGACTCTTCGTGGATTTCGGTGGAAATTCATGTAAGAAAGGCCGTGGATCATGAGATGACGGATTCTAACATTTTCACCCGAGGTGTCCATGAACGGAGCGCTGGGGAGAAGCACTAAATTCTAAGCATTAAATTCTAAACGGAAGAGGAAGAGAGCGCAAGGCAAGGTGGCGCGCTACCGCCGGGAGCGCGGACAGTGCCAGGCGCAAGGGTGATGCGGGCAGGACAGAACGACTGCCACCTGGACTTCTCCACCATAGCTCCTTGGAATGCGCTCCCGGCGGGAGCGCGCCACCTTTGTTCCCGGCCATTCCTCCTCCAGCCCAGAAAAGCGGCGGAAACGCTGTGACAGCCTAACCGCCTCCTTTGCGCCTTGCGTTCTTTGCGCGAGGAAATCTTCAAGCCATCGACCTCATTTGGCGGGGACATAGACGAGTCCGCCGCCGTTGATGCAGTAACGTTTGTCGGTCGGGGTGTTGAAACCCTCACCCAGGAACACATGCCCGAGGTGGCCGCTGCATTTCGCACAGATCACCTCGGTGCGGGTTCTACCGCCGCTGGTGTCAACGCGGGTGATGACATTTCCCGCCTTGGCGGGATCAAAAAACGATGGCCAGCCGCAACCGGAATCAAACTTCTGATCGGAGGAAAACAACAAGGCCCCGCAACCGGCACAATGATACGCGCCCTTGCCTTGGTGCTTGAATTCCTTGTAAACCGCGCCATTGGGTGCCTCGGTACCCGCCTTGCGCAGGATCTCGTATTGCTCTGCGCTCAGTTGTTTTTTCCACTCCGCGTCGGTTTTTTCAATCTTGCCGGCGGGCTCGCTTGGGGCTTGGGGACGGGTTTCCATGGCGGCTTTCTTTTCCTCTTTTGCGGAACATGCCACAAGCGAGATCGCAAGGCAAACCACGGAATAGTTGAGGATGGAGAACATGAGGATGCGGAAAACCGGGTTGTCAGGGTATTCCGGTGATAATGGATCACGGATTGCACGGATTGCACGGATTTTATCGAGCCTTCCACGCCGCCTTCGCAAGCTAGAATTCGACACTCATAGAGCGCCGCTACGGTTCAAGGGTTGCGGATCGATGCCTTGTGATCTTTGTGGCGATCACACGAGCTGCTCACGCAACACCGACAGGTTGTAATCGCGGTTGAGGCGGGCGATGTGATCGACGCTGATTTCCTTCGGGCATGCGGCTTCGCACTCGTATTGGTTGGTGCAGTTGCCGAAGCCCTCGGCGTCCATCTGGCGGA
>CAYWLC010000032.1:0-24570 GCA_964458895.1 uncultured Luteolibacter sp.
GTCACTTGACCCTCTTGCTCCTCTCCATCCTCTTCCCAACTGCGGATTCTAGGTTGAAGCCGACCTTGGACAACCGTTTCGGCGACTTTGCTTGGCCACCCACGCCAGAACTGCTTGGTGCCGAGGTGCGCCGCTCCCGGTACGCTGCGGAAACAACGTCCGCGCCCGGCTGGGAAAAGCCTGAGTTGGATGATGCCGCCTGGCCCGTGGTCACCCATGGTTTCGGCCCGAAATTCTGGCGGCTCGGGCCGCTAGCGGACGATGTCGAGCTCGATCATCAACTGGCCGGGTTGACGGCCATTGATCCCGCTGTGCCGGTGATGGTCGGCGGCGTGGCCTATCATTGGCAACCGTACGAATTCTCCTGGCGCTGGGGTGTGGTGGGGCAACCCGGCAAGCAAGGGTGGCACGGGTTGAAAGAACAGGTCAGCGACGATTTTATCATGCTCGGGGCCTTGGGCCCAGATCGTAGCTACGGCACCGCAGATTGTGAGTGCTTGCCGGAGCCGGGCGGTTCTCGTTAACCGCTGGCCTGCTCGGGCCGGTTGTTCTGGAAATGGGCTCGTAGAACAGATGACATTACCACGTGAGCCGGGCGGCTATAACAATACGGCCACGCAGTTGCTTCAACCTCTCTAAGACTTGACCTCGCCACACCTTTCGCTACGAAATCAGCACGAAAACGCTGCTTGCGGTTGGAATTGACAGTCAACCGCCCGCGAGAACAGAAAAGCGATTTCCAATCACCATCCACACCAAGAAGAACATATGAGCCAAGACCAATCCGACCTTTTCGGTGCCATCGGCGCCCAAGCTCGCATCAGTGCTGGCGAGGGCCTTATCCCGGTGCCTGCCGCAGCCATCCCCACGAAACGACTGCGCGCCGGCGGCATCGATCCCGATGCGGTGCGGCCTGCCCACGTCGCGCCCTCTGGCACCGCATGGTTGGAGCACGAACTCGACCGGCTCACCCGCCACCACGCCCGTTTCCTTCGCGAGGTCGCCCCGCCCGCCCCGCCCCAGCGCCGCCGGATGGCGCTCCGGGAATGGCAATGGCGTCTCGGCACCGACGCTGACGACTTCGCTGCGCTGAACAACGGCACCGGCGACTGGCAAACCGTCACCGTCCCCCACTTCGCCGGCCCGCTCGGTCGCGCCACCACCTGGTATCGGCGAGAGATCGAGCTCGATCAGGATTGGTTCACCGGTTCGGCTCCGTGGCTGGTCCTGCGCGGGGTGGACTACCGTGCCATCGTCTATCTCAATGGCGCAGCCGCCGCGACCCACGAAGGCGCCTTCGCGCCGATCGAGGTCGATGGCCGCCGCTGGCTGAAGCCGGGCCGCAATATCCTGCTCATCCAGGTCGAGAACGATCTGGTGAGCACTGGCAACAGTTCCTGGGGAACCCCTCTCGACGGCCCCAAGCTCTATGCCGCCACCGGCCCCGGCTTCGACGATCCCGACCAGGGCTGGCGGCACTGTCCGCCGGGCATGGGCATCTGGCAGGAGGCCTTCGTGGAGGCGCGGCCCGATCCGCATATCGCCGATGTCTTCGTCCGCGTCCTGGACCACACCGGCAAGGTCGAGGCATGGGTCGAGATCCACCGCGCCGCTGCCGCAGCAGGACCGGTCCGCCTGGAGCTCGAAGTCCATGGCCTCAACCATCGTGCGGTCCGGGTGGTGCGCCTCGAACACCAGCCCGAGACCCCGGCCGGGCCGGGGCCGACGCAGTATCGCATCCCGCTGACCATTCCCCGCGCCAAGTCGTGGACCCCGGCAGAGCCCTGGCTCTACCGCTGCGATGTCCACCTCGTCGATGACGCGGGCGCATCGCTGGATGCCGCCAGCCGTGCTTTCGGTCTGCGCACCTTCGTCCTCGACCAGACGCGGCTGCCGCGCAACCGGCCGTTGCTCAACGGACGCGAGATCCGCCTGCGCGGCTCGAACACCATGGGCTTCGAACAGCTGCGGGTGATCGCCGGAGACCGCGACGGCCTGATTCGCGACCTGCTCACCACCAAGGCGCTGAACCTCAATTTCCTCCGCCTGACCCAGCGCCCGGTACAGGACGAGGTCTACGCGATGTGCGACCGTCTGGGCATCCTGCTCCAGACCGACCTGCCGTTGTTTGGCAAGCTGCCGCGCGCGCAGTGGGCCGAGGCGGTCCGTCAGGCAGGCGAGATGGAGCGACTGGTCCGTCCGCATCCCAGCGTGGTGAAGATCACCTTCATCAACGAGCCTTTCCCCCCTGAGTGGGGTCTCCAGCCTGAGCGCGTCTGCACCCGCAGCGAGCTTGAGGAGTTCTTCCGCGCCGCCGAATCCCTGGTGCATATCGTCAATCCCGACCGCGCGGTCAAACCCATCGACGGCGATTATTTCCCGCCAGGACCGGGCATGCCCGACTACCACCTCTACAGCACTTGGTATCTCAACCACGGCCTGGAGCTCGGCCGGTTGATCCGTGGCGAATGGATGGCCTCTCCCCCCGACACCTGCTTCGGTTGTGGCGAATTCGGCAGCGAGGGTCTGGACGCGGTCGAGACCGCCCGCAAGCGCTATCCCGCCCGCTGGCTGCCGCAGACCGCAGCGGAGGATGCCGCCTGGACGCCGAACCAAATGCGCGTCCCCGGCTGGGCCCGCCTGCCGGAAAGCGGTGATTTCCAGCACATGTGGTATGAGCAACCGCGCGGCCTGGCCGCCTGGGTCGAGGCCAGCCAGAAACACCAGGCTTGGGCCGTGCAGACGGTGGCCGATGCGCTGCGTCGCCAGGACCGCTTGGTGTCCTGCGCCGTCCACCTGCTGATCGACAACTTCCCCTCCGGGATGATGTTCGCCTTAGTGGATGTCGAGCACCAGCCCAAGCCCGCGTTCTTCGCCCTGCGCGAGGCATTCGCCCCCTTGGCCCTGTCCTGGCGCAGCGACCGCACCGGCTACTTCGCTGGCGAGCCACTGGCAGCCGAGCTGTGGCTGGCCGACGATACCGGCGAGCCACCAGCCATGGTGCAGGTGCGCTGGCGGCTGCGCGTCGCCGGCAAAGTCGTGATCGCCCAGCATTTCACCGCCAAGCCGCAGGCGCTGAAGGCGACCGCCCTAGGCCTATTGGCAGCCAAAGCACCGGCGGTCGACGCCCCGCAGGACGCCGTCCTCGAAGCCGAACTGATCATCGGCGGCAAGGGCGTCCAGGCCTGCTCGCAGGCGTTCCGCATCTGGCCCGAGCCAGCAACCATCCGGACCCGCGTCGGGACCTTGGGCGGCAACGGCCCCGCCAAACGGCTGGTAGCCGAACTCGGCCTGCCCTCGGTCACGTGCGCCACCGCCGGAGATGGTGACGCCATCCTGGTGGATTCACCCGAGGTGCTGAAAAAACAGGCCAAGGCCCTTCTCGCCGCCGCCGGGCGCGGTGCGCGGGTGGTCGTCCTCGGCCTGCCGATCGGCATCCACGAGGTCCTCGGCCATCAACTGGAGATCGTCGAGGCCGGCTTCGGCCTCCGCCACACCGTCAGCCGCGACACCGGCCATCCCTGGGTCGCGGGCCTCGCCCCCGGAGACATCCGCCTCTGGCATGACAGCTCAGCCGACCGTATTACCCCGATACTGGACAAGCTCATCCTGCCAGTTGCCGACTGGCGGCCGGTGCTGATCTCGGGCCGTGGCGGTTGGGGCATTGACTGGTCGCTTGCCTACGCCTGCGCCGAACGGCCGCTGGGCAAGGGACATCTGGTCATCTGCCAGGTTGACTTGGCCGGGCGCACCGCCACCAACCCTGCAGCACGGACCCTGGCGGACGCCCTCCTTGGCAGCCCCAAACCGCAGACCGGCCACACCCCATGACAACCCACCAAAGAGCCTCTGCCGATTGGCTTCATGACGCAAAATGGGGGGTGATGCTGCATTACCTCGCCGGTCAGCCGAGCTTCGAGAACGAAATCAGCCTGTCGCCGGAGGAGTGGAACCAGCAGGTGGATGCCTTCGATGTCCAGGCCACGGTCGAACTCCTGCGCAAGGTCCGGGCCGGCTACCTGATCTTCACCATCGGTCAGAGTTCGGGCTTCTTCTGCTCGCCCAACGCGACCTACGATCGGATCGTCGGCGGGCCGTCCCGGTTGTCGCGTCGCGACCTTCTCGGCGAGATGGCGGATGCCTGCGCCGCCGCAGGCATCCCGCTGATCGCCTACCTGCCGGTGCATGGTCCGAGCGCGCACCGCGAGGCGATCGAGGCGCTCGGATTCACGCCCACGTGGGATGCCTCGAGCTGGGCATTGAAGCCAGGCAGCTACACGGTGCGCCCGGGAGTGGACGAACGCCTCTCCGAGGCGCAGCGAAACTGGGAGGCCATCATCCGCGAATGGTCCCTGCGCTGGGGGAAGCAGGTGCGCGGCTGGTGGATCGATGGCTGCTACCATGCCGATAAGATGTATCGGCACGACGATGAACCCAACTTCGCCTCCTTCACAGCCGCCCTGAAAGCAGGGAATCCCGATGCCATCATTGCCTTCAACAGCTCTAGCGAGGGGATGGTCGCACCCACCTCCCCCTATGATGATTTCACGGCTGGCGAGAGAAACGAACTGCCGACTCCGAACAAGTTCTACGCCTTGGGCCGCCTGATGGACGGGGCGCAACTCCACATCCTCTCCTTCCTCGGCACATTCTGGTGCGATGGCGCACCGCGATATCCGGACGCCCTGGTGATCGAATACACCCGCTATCTCAACAGCCTGGGCGGCGTGATGACCTGGGATGTCCCCATCGACAGTGCCGGAAATATTCCAGATGTATTTATCCAACAACTGAAAACAATAGGAGATGCCACATGAAAACAATCAATGACACACTTGAAACAAAACTGATCACTACCAGCCCTTTGGCATCCACCTCAGCGATGATGACGCGGCGTTTCTCCCGCCCGCAGTCTATCGCGAGTTCTGCATACCCCAGATGAATCGTCTCTCGGCGGTGTAGACAAGGCCTACCCTGTTTTCAAACTCCTGGCCCTTCAAGATCCTTTCCTTTGTGCTCCCCGAAAGCTGGAAGCTCGATACCCTAATACTCTGCAACCGGCTGACCCGTGTTTTTCATGAACATGGCCAACTCGGCCAGTTTCTAGACCTTCACTCTGGCAAAATCATCGTTGGGCTTCAGTCTGGATCTGGACAGCACGGTCTTCCAGCGCAGCGGCCAGCAGGAGGGAGCCAAGCACTCCGGAGCAGTTCTGGGAGTCAATCAGATTGTTGTGGAATTTTTCTGAGTTGCGACCACATTGGATTCAGTCCATCTCCATATGAACATGACAATGCGACAAAATATATCTTGCCTGAGCTTTTCGTGTTGCGCTCATCCGTTGGATTTCCGTGGATTTATCACAACATTTGTCGCCCTGGCCGTTCTGGCAGGGGGTTCGGTGGCCAGGGCTGGCGTCGGTGACGATGCCATCACGTTTTGGGCCGGGTTCGATGATCAGGTGAATGCCAACCAGGCCGTCGGCAGTGCGGCGGCCGCGACCAGCGGGACGGTCAGCTACGTGGACGGGGTCTTTGGGAAAGCTTTGGTGGTCGGGGAGACTGGAGCCACTGTCACGTATTCCTCGGCTGGAAATTTGCCGACGACGAAAGGCACGATCGAAATGTGGATCAAGCCGGTGAATTGGAGTCTGGTGAGCAACAGATACGACTACCATCACCGCTTCTTTTTGGCCGACGACAGCAATGGCTGGCTGCAGATCTACAAGTTCGACGAAAACAGCTTCTGGTGTGTCCGGGGCACGAGCACGAATTACCGCACATTGAACACGGTGGTTCCCTACGCCCCGGCGCTGGGTCGCTGGGTGCATCTGGTCACGACGTGGGACGGATTGGTCGTGCGCCAATATGTCAACGGGCTCTTCCTGGAGAACGAGCTGACGCAGATGCCCGGACTGCCGGCGCAGTTCAAAGTGGGCGACATCCCGTGGAGCGTGCGCACCGATCAGACGACGCTCATGGACAACCTGCGCATCTACAGTCGGCCACTCACTCAAGCTGAGGTCCAGGGCCGCTTTGCCGAGGGCATGAACTCGCTCGCTCCCAAAGGCCGTCCGGCGATAACGGTCCCAAAAGTCGCAACGCCGGCGACCATTAACGGCACTGTGGCGACCGGCGAGTGGGCCAAGGCATCGCTGCTGCGCGGGCTCCGCAACTCCGACGGATCGCTGCAGGGGACCGACGCCATGGGGATCGAGCCGGCGACGAGCGTCGCGGTGGGCTCCGACGCCACAAACCTCTACCTTTGTTTTCAGCGCACAATGATCGCCGGCACGTTTCTCACCGCCGATCAAACCACGCAGGATGCGGATTTGAGCCAGGATGACAGCGTGGCCGTCGAGTTCGCCCCCGGGTGGAACGGCACGGATGCCCCGACGACGCGCTACCGTTTCCAGGTCAATCTCAAGGACACCCGCGCCGACGCCCTCGTGACCAGCAGCAATGGCACCGTCACGGTCAACTCCACCTGGACGCCCTCTCCGGATTGGACGGGCAAGACATCGTATGTCAGCAACAAGCGGGTGACCGAGATCGCCATCCCATTCGCCTCGCTGGGCCGCACGGCCCCCACGGCCAAGGAGAGCTGGGGCGTCCGGTTGCTCACCCGCACCGTCGTGACAGGGGTTGGAAAAAAAGAGGCTTATTGGGGAGGCATCCTGACCGACACCAATCCGACAGCCTGGGGCACCTTCACGCTGCGCCCGGATGCGACCTACCTCTCCGTGGACACGCTGACCTGCAGCCGCAAGGGGGTGGTGGATGCGAAAACAACGCTCTCCAGCGGCAATGCCACGCTCGTGACCGCCCAGTTGTTCGCGGAGGCACCCGGCCAGACAAGGCAGGGCCTGATCTCGCAGAATGACTCGACCGGCGGCAACAATCTCGCCCTCGGCGTTGCGACCGCGTATTCCGCCAATGGAACGATTGGCGACCAACTGGCACCGTTCCTGGAAACTGGCATGATCGATCGCACCACCGGCGAGTTCCTCTGGTATGACCAGTTTTCCCTCAACCTGGAACAAGGAGCCGTTCTGGACCTGACCATGCGTCCGTATCTGACCACGCCAGTCGGGCAGCTTTCTGTGAGCATCGCAGGGACAGAGATCAATGCCGATACGACGCCGGTTCTCATCGAGGTGTTCAAGACCGGCACGCCTGCGGCTGTCTTTTCCAACACTCTCACGTCAGGCAATTTCACGAATGGAGTAGCCGCAGTGGAGGTTCCGCTGGCTGGCCTGACGGCCGGGGAATACACCGTGCGCTCCACGGTGGGGGGGATCACCAGGGAGGTGATCTTCAACAAGCCCGACACGGCACCTTGGATTGGGAACACCGTGGGCATCCTCCCCGACACGGAGGTTCCCGAACCGTGGACGCCGATGACCGTCACGACAAACGGTGCCTCGACGATCGTGAACTGCTGGCAGCGCGAGTTCACATTCACCACCTCGCCGCTGCCCACCCAGATTAAGAGCCAAGGCGTGAACCTCCTCGACTCGTATGCCACCCTCGCCGGCTACAAGGGGTCAACGCCCACGACTTGGACTGGTTCGAGCTTTCATATTGACAGCCAATCTGCCGCAAAAGTCACCTTCAGCGGCACGCTCATGCAGGGGACCACCACCCTCGCCGTGACCGGCACGATCGAATACGACGGCATGATGTGGCTGAAGATCGATGGCAACCTCGCGGCAACGAGCTTTGATCAATTGGCCTTCCGCCTTCCGATGGCACGGTCCGTGGCAAAATATCGCCTGGTTTTCGGCAGCCCCTCCACCATGGTCGTGGCCAATACGGCCACGTGGACGAGCGGTCTCCTGAACTCCATCTGGTTCGGCAATGACAGCGTCGGCATTTCCTGGTTCACTGAATCGGACACCGACTGGCAGAATACCCTGGGCGGCAACCGCTTCGAGCTCACGCTGCCGGGCTCCACGTCGACCATCTTTCGCGTGAATCTGGTCTCGGGCGGGACGGCCACGGCCGCCGGGCACTTCGAGTTCGGGCTCCATCCGACGCCGGTTCGTCCCAGGCCCGACAACTGGCGCCGCCAGGCGATGTATGCCTACAACGCGTGGGTGAGCCCCACGATGACAAAATACCACGGGTATCCCATGCTTCCCGACGGCGCTGCGGGCACAACCTCACAGGCCACGCTGCGGGCGACGGCGGCCGCGCAGCGCCTCATCGGCAAGACCCCCTTTCCCTACCTTCACTCCAGCATGCTCTCGTCCCTGTCTCCCGAGTGGAGCTACTTCGGAAAGGAGTGGGGAAACCCCCGCCAGTATGTTCCCAGCGTGGCCAATAATGAGGCTGCGCCGCAGGCGCTTTATGGGGTCTGCCCGGCGGCGCACGACTGGATCGATTTCGATGTTTACAACATCCGCGACTACCTCGTGAAGGTCGATATGGATGGAGTTTACCACGATTACGGGGACCCGAAGCTCTGCACCAATCCCCAGCACGACTGCAACAACAAGATGGCGCTGCTTGCCTACCGCGAGCTGTATAAGCGGATCTACGTTATGCTCCGGCAGCTCGGGAAGGATAACAACCGGCCGTCCTACTACATGCACCACACCTCCGCCGCCTCGGGGCTGGTGGTCCCCTCGCTGATTTCGTTTTCGGATGCCATCGCGGACAATGAGCAGACCGGCGCGCAGATGGAATTTAACGATGATCTTTTCGTCCGCGACGTGCCGCTCGAATACTTCCGCATCCGTGGGAGCGGACGGCCTTTCGGCGTGGCCTGCAACTTCATCATCAACCGGATGAGCACGTCCCTCATCGGGACCGGAAGCGGGCAGCAGATGATTGCCTCCAGCTCCCCCGTGGCGACCTCGACCTATGCGATGTGCGTCGTCCACGACATCGTCTCGCAGTTCGGCGCGCCGGGCTACCAGGTCTGGGGGGCACTGCAGTCGTTTCTTTTGAACTTCGGCCTGGCGGAGGACCCCGACATCCAGTTCCGCGGGTATTGGGAAGGTCTGGGAGGGGCGACCGTGACCGGTGGCGGGCTGGCGAACACGGACGTCCTCATGAGCCTCTACGTCAAGAAGAACGCTGCGCGGGCGCTGGCCGTGATGGTGAACCGGAATACAGTAGCCCGCACCGAGACGGTCACCTTCGACTGGGCGTCGCTTGGCATCCCTGCGAACTCTCCGGTGAGCGACCTGGTGACCGGAGAGATCATCCCGCCCACCAGCCCCGGGAGCGGCAACTACACCGTGACGTTTGCCGCCCTCGGTTCGAGGTTCCTCGTCGCTGGCGCGGTGCCGATCTATACGGACACTTGGGATGGCTCCGCGTCGACCAATGTTGTCAGCCTGGCAGCCAACTGGGTCGGGGACTGGGCACCAACGATGGACATCACCAACAACCTGTTTTTTGCCGGCAGCACGCGCACAAGTCCGGTCCTCGACGGAACCAACTGGAATGCGGGCGTCGGCTTCGGAAACATTGAGTTCAACAGCGGCGCGGCCGCCTTCAACTTCGGCGGCAATTCCCGATTTACGATCAACGGCGACGTCATCAACAACTCGACGAACCTCCAGACGATGGGCATGCAGCGTTCCGTCACCCCGCCGACCCCCGAGGACCAATTGGGCATTCTTTTTCCCGCCGGCACGACGCACGCGTTCAATGCGGCCAGCGGTAATATCCTCGTCACGGGCGCCATTCAGTTTAACGCTGGCACAAACGTCATTAACAAGACCGGCAGCTTCACCCTGACCCTGGCGAACACGACTCAGAATACCTATAGCTGGCGGACGAATGTCACGGCAGGCACGCTTTCCATCGGTTCGGTGGCATCTTTGGGTCTCGAAACCAGCCACCGCACTAACGCCACCGCGAACAACGGCTTCACCGTCTCCAGCGGCGCCACTCTCGCAGTCTCGAATGCCGTGACCGACGCCCAGATCACCGCGATGCTTGGCAAGACCAACTTTGCGGCCGGCTCGAACATCGGCTTCGACACTGGATTGGGTGCCTCCGCTGGCAATCGCGCCTACACGGCCAGCATCACCGATACCGCCCAGGGCATGCTCGGCCTCGTAAAAATCGGTGCCAACACCCTCACGCTCTCCGGCACCAACACCTACACCGGCAACACGATTGTTTCCGCAGGCATTCTCTACGTTTCGTCTGCGAGCGCCCTGCCGGGATGGAATACCAACGGCCGGTTCTCGGTCGCCTCGGGGGGCGCGCTCGCGGTCGGAAATTCCTTCGCGGATGCCGACGTGACGGCGGTGCGCGGGACGACGAACTTTGTGGCAAACACGGGCTTCGGATTTGACACGTCCGCCGGGAATCGGAGTTTTACCGCAAACCTCACTGGCTCGCTCGGCGTCGTGAAGATCGGTGCCAACACGCTCACCCTCTCGGGCACCAACACCTACATCGGCAACACGACCATCACCGCAGGAGCCATTTCCATTAACGCGACCGCTGCGTTGCCCGGATGGAATACCAACGGCCGGTTCTCGGTCGCAAGCGGCGCGACGTTGGCCGTTTATAATGCGGTGGTGGACGCGGATATCGCAACCCTGCTCGGCACGACAAATTTTGCGGCGGGTTCGAGCATCGGGTTTGACACCACGACGGCGAATCGCACATACAGCGTTGATCGGGGCAACACCGCTCAAGGCACCCTCGGCCTCACCAAGCTGGGTGCCAACACGCTCACGCTTTCCGGCAACAACACCTACACCGGCGGCACGGCGATCAACGCCGGCACCTTGTCGCTGGGCAGCAGTAACGCGATCGGCACGACCGGCACCATCAGCTTCGGTGGGGGCACGCTGCAGGCCACCGCCAGCAATACGACCGATTACTCCAGTCGCTTCAGCACTGCGGCCAATCAGGCTATCAAGCTGGACACCAACGGCCAAAACGTGACTTGGGCAGGCAATCTGACCAACGCGGGAGGCAGCCTCACCAAGACCGGTGTCGGCACGCTCACGCTCTCGGGCAACAACACCTACACCGGGACGACCTTTGTGAATGGCGGACGCATCCTCATGACGGCAGGCACGATCGGTGGCACAACTGGCACCCCGCAGCTCTACGTTGGCTCGAGTAGTGGTGGTAACGCTGCGGGTGCGATGCGGCAGACCGGCGGTTCCATCGTGCTGAATAGCGCGACAAGCAATCAGTTCCTCGTGGGCGTTGGCAAGTATGGAGCCTACGAACTTGCCGGCGGCACTCTTCAAGCCAATAACACCGACGCAGTCTACCGTGCCAGTGTGCGGGCCGAGGGCGTGTTCTACCAGACCGGCGGCACGTTTAATCTCGTTAACGCGGGGAGCAACTCTCAACCCTTCCAGATTGGTGGCGTCGTCTATGCGACGGGCGGCAACGCATCGATCACATCGGGGGGGACTGCCAGCACGACAACCATAAACTACTCTGGCACAGCAGGTGCCGGTATACAGCTGACCATCGGCGGCACGGCGGACTGGAACAATACCGGCGTCGTCAACGTCGCCAATCTTCCCTTGAACCTCATCGGCACCGGCCGGTTGACCGTCATGAGTTTGACCGGCGCTGGCAACCTGAATTTCAACGGCGGCACCCTGCGGGCAGGCCAGAGTTCCACGAGCTTTCTCACCGGACTCACCGCCACGAGGATCTACTCGGGCGGAGCGACGATTGACACCAATGGGAATGACATCACCGTCGGCCAGAATCTTCTGGCTCCGACCGGCAGCGGCCTGGCGACCGTCCCGCTCACATCGGTCGGTTCCGGCTATATCGGTGCCCCGCAGGTGAGCATTAGCGGCGGCGGCGGCACGGGCGCGACAGCCGTGGCGAATTACGATCCCGCCACCGGATTGATCACCGGCGTTACGATCACCAACCCCGGCACCGGCTACACCAGCGCTCCGACCGTCACATTCTCCACCCCGGGCTTCACCCCCACCGTGGCAGCCGTCGTCGGGACACCCACCATCGCCGCCAACGCCCTCACCGGCGGCCTCACGAAGTCTGGAAACGGCACCCTGACTCTCTCGGGCACCAACACCTACACCGGCAACACCACCGTCAGTGCCGGCACGCTGGAAATCCAGAATCCGGCTCCCTACCTGGACCCCGCATCCTCGGTCTCGCTGGGAGCAAGCGCCGTGTTGAATCTCAACTTCGCTAGCACCACCACCATCACGGTGGACAAGCTCTTCATCAATGGCGTGCAGAAGCCGGCCGGCGTCTATGGAACGACGGGTTCCAGAGCCAGCACCCCCAACGACGTCAACTTCGCCGGCCTCGGCACGCTCACCGTGACCAACGGACCTGCGGGCGCAAACTATGCCTCATGGGCCAGTGATAATGGCATCAGCGACCAACCCTTCGACGGCGACTTCGACAAGGATGGCATTCCCAACGGCGTGGAATACGCGCTGGACAAGAGCCCGACGACCTCCAGCGAGCTGGCCGGCGTGCTTGCGGGCAACACGCTGACCTTCACCAAGGGTGCGGCTGCCATCGCCAACGGCGACGTGAGCTGGATCATCGAAACGTCCACCACCCTGACGGGTTGGACCGCCGAGGTGACCCAAGACGCGGGCGACCACGCCGCCACCATCGCCTACACCTTCACCCCCGGCACGCCGGCTAAGAAGTTCGCCCGCCTCAAGGTGGTGCAGGTGCCTTGAACCCACCGCTCTGCCCCGGCCCCTCATGCAGATATAAAAACCGCAGGAAACAATGATGAACTCAAGAGAACGCGTATTGGCGGCGTTGCGCCATGAGGAACCGGATCGCATCCCAATCTCATTCCCTTACGAAATTCCGGAGCTTCTTCTGGCCCGCTATGGAAAAAGCGGAGAAGGAATTCCCATCCGTCAGGATACCCGCGAGCCTTGGATGTGCTGGCCAGGGCCGCCGCCTGACGCGCGGGAGCGATGGTTTGCGGACGCCGACTTGCCGGCGGATGCGGTGTTCGATGCCTTTGGGGTGGCTCGCTGGCACGGTGGCGATGGCCTTTCACACGGGATTCTCGGGCCGCTGAGAAACGCGACGACAGTCGAGGAGATCGATGCGTTTCCCTGGCCGAAGCCGCTGATGGATGAGAACTACACCGGAGCCATCGAGGAAGCGAGACGCGCCGGGCAGGCGGTCATCGGCAATGCCGGCAGTCTCTTCGAGCACGCGTGGTACCTCTTCGGCATGGAGAATTTTTTTGAGGCGCTCTGCGGTGAGCCGGAGCTGGCCGAGGCCTTGGTGGAACATCTTGCCGCAATCTATGTGCCGCATGCGCGCGCGCTGGCCGAAGCGGACGTTGACATCATCGCCGTGCATGACGACATCGCAGGCCAGTTGGGAATGATGGTTTCTCCGGCGACGTGGCGCAGGCTCATCAAGCCGCGGTTTGCGGCCATCATCAAGGCTGCGCGCGAGGTCAAACCGGGCATGCCGGTTTTTTACCACACCGACGGGAATCCCTCGGCGGTCATCGACGAGCTCATTGAGATCGGTGTCACCATTTTAAACCCGGTCCAGCCCGAGGCGATTGATCCCTTCGAGGTGAAAAAACGCTATGGCTCTCGCCTCACGCTTTGGGGAACTGTCGGCACGCAGTCCGTGATGCCTCATGGCTCGCCGGAGGATGTTCGTCGCACGGTTCGGGAATATTGCGAGGTGCTGGGCAAAGGCGGTGGTTTTGTCATCGGGCCAACCCACGCCATCAAGGAAGATGTGCCTTGGTGCAACATCGAGGCGTTTTATCGCGCCGTAGAGGAATTTGGAGTTTATCGCTGAAAGTCCGGAAGCACACCCAAGAGAATTATGTCCCATTCCACTACCATTCCGGCGATTGTTTTCCAGTCCGCCAACACGATTGAAATCGGAGCTTTTCCACGTCCGAGTTGCGCACCGGGAACCCTCCTGTGCCGCACCCGCTACAGCGTCGTTTCCCCCGGCACCGAACTTCGAACCCTCCGGGGCGAGCAGGAAGGGGCTGTATTCCCGCTCATCCCGGGATACGCTTGGGTGGGAGAGGTCGAGGAGGTCGCCTCCGATGTGTCCGGGTTTTCCCCCGGCGACTGGGTGTGCGGCCGCGCGTCCACCCCACTGGAAGGGATCGGTGCCACGTGGGGCGGGCACGCCGCCGTCCATGCCGCGCCGGCTACCGGATATGCGGCAGCCGTGAAGCTCCCGCCCGGGGTTGATCCGCTGCATTATGCGCTCGTCGAAGTGGGGGCGATCGCCTGGCGCGCGGTTTCCATGTGCGTCCCGGCACCCGGCGAAACCGCTGTGGTCTGTGGACAGGGAATCATCGGTGCCCTCGCCACCCTGTGGCTGATCCGAGCAGGGGTCCGGGTGATCGCATTGGATTTGGACGCCACCCGCTTGGATCGGGCACAGAGGATGGGAGCATGGGCCGTGGATGGGAATGCCCCCGATGCCACCGCCCAAGTGCTCGCATACGCCGGCGGGCCTGTGGACATCGCCGTCGAGGCCTCGTCCAGCCATGCCGGTGCCCGTCTGGTGGCATCGCTCCTGCGCTGGCCCCACGCGTTTAACGGTGCCATCTCCTATCGGCCCGACGAAGGGCCGCGCCTGGCCAACTATTGGCCCCGCCTGTGCCTTCTTGCCAGCTACACCAAGACCATGGAGTTGCTTCCCACTGGCTTAGCCAATGTCGAAGGTGCCCTGGTTTTCTATCCGCGCGACCGTCGGGTGTCGGATCGCCAGGCGGTCATCGACCAAATCCGGTCCGGTGCGTTCAAGACGGCTGATTTTGTGGGAGCCCCCGTGCCGTACACCCAGGCGTCCGAGGTTTACCGCACCTTGCGCGATGAGCCAGCCAAGGCGCTTACCCATGTGTTTTCCTGGGAGTAGTACCTTTTCGCGCATTTCTCCATCAAGCAGACCACACGGATTATCCCCATGAAACAAAGCCACTCCAGCCCAGCCCAAGATCCAACGCTCTCTCCTTCCCGTTTCGCAAGCCCCGCCGCAATCCAAGTGGGCGTCATTGGCTACGGCGGCACGTGGAATATGGGTCGGACGCACCTGAACGAAATGAAGAAGGCCGGCATGACCCCGACCGCAGTTTGCGAACTCGACCCTGCCCGGCTCGCTCTCGCGCCCGACGACTTCCCCGGGATTCAGACCTACCAGAGCGTGGATGAGATGCTTTCCCAATCCGAAGTGAAGCTGGTCGCCATCATCACTCCGCACGACACCCACGCCGAACTGGCACTCCAATGCCTCGCTGCCGGCCGCCATGTGGTTTGCGAAAAGCCATTCGCCATGACCAGCACTGAATGCGATGCCATGATCCGTACGGCCAAAGAAAGGAACCTGCTTGTCTCGGCCTACCACAACCGCCACTGGGATGGGTGGATCATGAAAGCGGTCGAGATCCTTCGTGCCGGCGTCATTGGCACCGTGGTTCGTGTCGAGGCGCGCTTAGGGAATTATGGGAAACCCCAAGCCACCTGGCGGGGAAGCCGATCCCATTCTGGTGGCATCCTCTACGACTGGGGAGTGCATTTTCTGGAATACGCTCTGCAATTGACCGGGAGCTCGGGAATGACCGAAGTCAGCGGCTACGCGCACAACGGCTTTTGGGAAAACGATTCGCCGTGGGGCGCGGACACCATTGAGGATGAGGCCGAGGCGGTCGTCCGTTTCCAGGATGGACGGCGGATTCGACTTTTGATTTCCCAAGTCGAGTCGTTGCCGCGACGCGGGTTTCTCGAAGTCACCGGCACCACGGGCTCGATGGTGCTCGACTGGGATGCCGTGGAGGTGACGACTCACGATGGACCTAAACGCATCACCACCCGCCACCCCAATCCCGAAAACGAGTGGTGGCGTTTTTACGCAAACATCGCGGATCACCTCACCCGCGGCACACCCCTCGTGATCACGGGCGAATGGGCCCGGCTTCCGGTGCAGATCATCGATTTGGCCGGCCAAAGTGCCCGCGCTGGGTTCGCGCTGCACGTCCCCGAACCTTGAGTGTGTAAGCCCAGAACGCATTGAATGCTACAAAATTGAATACCGGCATCCTGCGCGCCGACGACAAGGTTGAAATCCAATTTGCGCGCTACCACACGCACGTCACCGGCGAGGACCCGCACAATCCCAAGTTCAACCTATAATCCGCAGTTGGGATTGCGGATGAGAAGCGCAAGTGCTGATAATTGCGCGGTTTGAAGACAAAAACATGCAATGAATTGGCGCACCCAATGGGTGATGGGGACTTGGATTTCAAATTCCTGCCTGCGGGTGGGCAATTTCATCTTCGAGGCAGTGACGAGGCGCTCACGGCGTATGGCGGACTGGTGGCGTGGGATCACTTTTTGGTTGCAACAAACTCCAACCCAAACAAGCATAAGACCGCAAATGAATCAGAACGACGGGAAAGAAGACTTCTCAGTCTCAAAAACAGCAGCGACGGGGAGCCGGTATGGAGAATTTTCGGCAGACGGTCGGGAATTTGTTTTTCAGCGTTTCGACACTCCGCGGCCCTGGGTGAACTACGCCTGGAACGACGGATATCTTGCCTCCATCGATCAGCGGGGGCGCGGCCAGGCTCTCTACCGCGATGGGGCTGGGAACCGGACGGTTTCGCACCGCGACCGCTTGGTTTACGTGAAAGACCGCTCGACGGGGGAATTTTGGACGCTGGGCTGGGATCCGGTGCGTCTGCCTTTCGACCGCTACGAGTGTCGGCACCGGCTGGGATCGACGGTGCTGCGCTGCACTCACGGGCACCTTCGTGGAGAATTTGAAATCACGGCCCACGCCTCGGCTCCGGCAGAGATCTGGCGCCTCACACTGCGAAACACGGGCACCGAGGCGCGCGAGTTGTCGCTTTATCCAGCCGTCGAATTCGACCTGGGCGGGTGGGTGCCGTATGGAACGGTCGAAAACTACAGCATTTGCCGCAGGGTCGGGGACCGGCTGTTGCTGGCTCTCAACCAGAGTGACGAGCGGCCCGGCGCGCGCAACCACGCGTGGTTCGCCGCCGGTTCGACACCGGACCACTACGAAACGCGCAAATACGATTTTGTCGGCGGAGCCTACGGTCGGCTGGAAAATCCTGCGGGCGTCACCGGCAGCCATCTCTCGGACACCGATGCGGCGACCGAAGAATTGCTGGGGGCGTTCCAATATCACATCCGGCTTGCCCCCGGGGAAATGTGGAGCGCCATCTTTGCGGTGGGCGTGTGTGGCGGCAGCGAGGAGGCTGTGGCCTTTGCCGCGGCCTCCACCACGGCAGAGGCTTTCGAGGCGGGACTGGATGCTGCCCGGGAGCGCACGAGTGCATTTGATCGCCTGGATTTCGAGCTTCCAGATCCTCAGTGGACGAGATTTTTTAACATTTGGGCCAAGCAGCAGCTTTTCCTTCTCAAGGATTTCACGCGCATCTCGCTCATCGGATTTCGTGACACCTTGCAGGATGCCCAGGCATTGTGCGCCTACGATCCCATGTCGGCGGGAGCCAATATCATCGAGGCGCTCGAACACCAACACCCGGACGGTAGCGCGATGCGCGGGTGGTGCCCGGACGACCACCATGCCTATGCGGATAGCGGGGTCTGGATCGCATTCACCTTGGGCGAATATCTCCGGGAAACCGGCGATATGGGGTTCCTCGACCGCGCGGTGACATTCCGTGATGGATCGCCCGGAACCGTCTGGAAACATCAGATCGCGGCGTTTGAGTGGTTTCAGGCGAATCTCGGGGCCCATGGCCTGCCCAAGCTGCACTACGGGGATTGGAACGATTCCTTGAATATCGGACGCGAAGGCCGGGGCGAGAGCGTCTGGCTCGCGATGGCTCTGGTCGCCGCCCTCAAGGAGGCCGCCACCATCGCCGACCGCATTGGCGACGCCGCCCTGCGGGTGAAATGGTCGGCATTCGCCGACAGCCTCTCCGCAAACATAGAAACGCATGCCTGGGATGGAGAATGGTATCTGCGCGGGTTTGCCGACGATGGCTCTCCTGTCGGTACCCACGCGGACGAGGAAGGCCGGATCTTTGCCGAGCCTCAGAGCTGGGCAGTCATTGCAGGGATGGACTCGTGCCGCTGGCCACGGGTGGCTGCAAGCGTGAATGCCCACCTTCGCACGCCTCAGGGCTTGCTTGTCTGCACCCCTCCCTTCACTCAGTACCAGGCACGAATGGGCCGCATCAGCTGCATGCCGGCAGGATGGGGAGAGAACGGCAGCTCCTACTGCCACGTCGCGGGATTCCAAGCGGTGGCCGAGTGCATGAAAGGTGATGGCGATGCCGCTTTGCAAAGCCTCGCCAGCATTCTCCCCTTCAACCCCGACTGCCCGGAGTCGGCCTCATGGCTCGAGCCCTATGCGTTTACAAATATGTTCCGCGGCCCGCATCATGCCCGTCCGCATGCCACATTCAAAGGTTGGACCACCGGCACCGTCCCCTGGGCGCTGCGCGCGGTGACCCATTACCTGCTCGGTATTCGCCCGGAATTTGACGGCCTCACTATCGCCCCCTGCCTGCCGTCCTCATGGCCGGCAGCAAAGGTTTCCCGTCCATTCCGGGAGGCGACCTTCCAAATCGAATTCCGCAACCCCCACGGGTTGACAGCAGCCCAGTCGTTCGCACGTCTCACCGTCAATGGCCGACCGCACGCGGGAAATTTCCTAGCGACCGAGGACTTTTCCAAAGGCTCCCACGAGGTCCTCGTCGAGATCGTTGCCGAAGAGTAGACCTCTGCTCCCTGAATCGCACGGCCTTCCCCCAATGCGATCCATTGCCGGCTCAAATGGCGATGGCAACCGAAACGCCTCAAAAGGGCGAACTTTGCCAACCCAAGGCAGCGCCCTGGGCATGAAATTGTTAAATGACTGCCGGTTGGTTCAGCATCCGAGTTCGGTGGCGCGGCGGGTTGCGGCGGCGACGGCGTCGGCGATGGCGGAACGCAGGCCGTGGCGTTCGAGTTCGGCGAGGCCGGCGAGTGTGGTGCCGCCTGGAGATGTGACCATGTCCTTGAGCACGGCCGGGTGTTCGCCGGTTTCGAGCACCATGGCCGCTGCGCCGAAAACGGTCTGTGCGGCTAACAGGAGAGCGTTGGCGCGCGGCAGGCCAGCGGCGACGCCGCCATCGGCGAGGGATTCGATGATCAGATAGACATAGGCCGGGCCGCTGCCAGAGAGGCCGGTCACGGCATCCATCAGGCGTTCGGGCACCTCGACGGCGAGCCCCACGGATTCTAACAACATGCGGGCGGTATCGCGGTCATCGGGGAGGTTGCGGGTTCCCAAGCAGAATCCTGCGGCTCCCTTGCCGACCAGGGCCGGGGTGTTAGGCATGGCACGGACGATGCGGATGGCATCAGAAGCGGAATCCTCGAGTGCCGAGACCGTGATGCCCGCAGCGATCGAGATCACCAGCACGGGTTTGCCCTCACAGGCGTCGGAAGCCTCGCGCAGGGCGGCCCGTGCGTCGGTCGGTTTGGTGCAGAGCAGGATCACCTCACAATCCGCTAGGGCGGAGATGGCGGCAGCCGTTGGGACTCCGGCGCATTTGGCAAAATCCTCGCGCGCTTTTTTCGAGGGATCGACGCCGATGACGTCTGCAGCCAGCACGGCCTTGGCATGGATGGCTCCTTTGACCCATGCCGTGCCCATTTTGCCGCAACCGATAACGCCGAGTTTCATGCGCGCGAGCTTACTTGGGGGTGCTTCGCATGCAATACGGATTTTACCGCAAGACCTCTTGCGTGTGGAGGAATGCCCACTAAGATGTTCGGGATGTCAGGATGCAAACACAGACGCTGCTGGATTCGCCGCAAAATGACTGGGTCCAGTTGCTCGAACCATGCGGCGCGCCGCCAGGCGAGGGCTGAGGCCGTGCGGCAAGCGGCTGTGGATTTCCGCCTGTCGACCGGACAAACCCTCGCCGAAGCCTCCAATTCCCGTCTCCTGGTCCTGGTGTTTTTACGGCACTTCGGCTGCACCTTCACCCGCCAGATTCTGCGCGGCTTGGAAAACCTCCAGTCCGCAGCCAGAACTCATGACGCGGACCTGGTCATCGTCCACATGCTCAAAAGCGGCGAGGAAGTCCGTTACCTTGCCGGGCATGGCGATGTCCCGCGCATCGCCGACCCCAAGTGCGAGCTTTATCGAGCCTTCGGCCTGGGCAGGGGTGGGGTCTTCGAACTGCTCGCGCCGCGCGTCTGGTGGCTCGGTGCCATCTCAATCTTCAAGGGTTGCGGCGTGGGCCACCTCGCCGGTGACGGCTTGCAAATGCCCGGGGCCTTCTTGTTCCGTCAGAGCGAAATCCTCGCCGCCCAGCGCGCCCATTACGCATCCGACCTGCCGGACCTGCCGCGGTTGTTCGAAAGACTAACAGAACCCCCGGCCATGTCTAACGAAAATCTTCCGCGGCTGGTATGAACGCATGGCGTTGCCTCGCCCGGCTCACGGTGCTGGCCGCCGTGATTCTGTTAGAATCCTGCTTCGACGGGCGCGAGGAATACTGGGTGGATGCCAGCGGCGGCGGGTGCGCGGACATCACCTATTGCCTGTCGGCCTCCGCCGTGGCGATGCATGGCGGCAACGACAAGATCCGCGATGCGGTCAACGCCTTTCTGAAAGACTCGCCGGCCATCACCCACTCCGCTTGCGAAGTCGTGACCGAGGGTGATCACACCCGTGTGAGGGTGCGTGCGATCTATGGATCGGCCATGGATTTGATGGACACCATGAAGGATCAATCCATCAACCGATTGCCAAGCGCGGCTGTTCATCTGGCGGGCGAGGTGAAGACCACCCTCCATGGACGGACCATCGATGTCACACGCACGGTTTCGGTTGCCAAAGCCGTGCCGGGATGCCTGTTGCTGCCGGGCTCCGCGTTCGCTGGCAAACGCATGGTCTATATCATCCATCTGCCGGCTTCCCCCACCGGCTCCAACGCCACCCGAACCGACGACGGTGGCCGCACCCTGGTGTGGGACATTCCGCTGTCACAGGCGGTGAAAACGGATTCCGTCATCCATTTCAATCTGCTCATCCCGATCCCATGGCTGTTAGTGTCCGCCGCGGGAGTTGTGGTGTTGCCAACCCTCGGTCTAACATTCTGGTTGCTGCGCAGAAGGCGCAAGCGGAGTTAATGGTTATTTGTTATTTGATCCGGCAGGTCAGTGAGTCAGACGCGTGACCATGGCATAGATGATCAGGACCAGCAGGACCAGGCCGAGACCGAAGAACATGAAACCGATCGGGCGGGCGATGGATTTCCAGCGTTCCCATTCGTCGCGGACGCGGTATTGATCGAGTTTGCCGGTGGCGACGAGTCGGTCGTACCAGCATTTGCGTTCGTGCAGCATTTCGCCCTTCGAGATGCGGCCGGAGAAGATCACGTTGTCCATCGGGAACTTTTCTAACCGGAAGTGGGTGTTGAAGAAATGCACCGTGAAGATGAAGCCTGCGGCCAGCAGGGCCTCGTCGGAATGCACGATCAACGCGATGTTGATGACCCATCCGGGCAGAAACAGGGTGAAAAACTGCGGGAACCACATGATCATGCCGGACAGGCCGATCGCGAAAATCCCCCAGAACACGGCGAAGTAGTCGAACTTCTCCCAGTAGGTCCAGCGGTCGAACTGGGGTTTTTCGCCCCTGCCGAAGAACCATTTCTGATGGGCCACGAAGTCGCGCAGGTCCTGCATCGTGGGCACCATCGAATCCGGTCCGAACACCGCGCCTAACAGGCGTCTGATCTCCCATCTGCCGGTTTCCGGATTGCGGATCGCGCCGCGGTTGATCCATGAGGTCTTGAGCAGGTCGAAGAGGTGCAGCGCGAAGTAGAGGAAGGTGATCACCGCTCCGAAGCGGTGGAGCGTCCGGGCCGCCTGGGATCCGCCGATGATGTTGAAGATCATCTTCGCCCAGTCGGTGTAATAGAACTTGAGCGGCATGCCGGTGATGACCAGCAGCAGGAAACTGGTGACCACCAGGAAGTGCAGGAAGCGGTCGAAGGGTGTGAAGCGCGTGAACCATTCGTCGTCGCGCTGGATCTCGAACTTCGAGTCCCGGTAGGCCTTGGAATCATGGCGATAGACCCAGACCGAGCGCGCCAGCCACATCAGGGTGTGGCCGCCGAAAAACAGGAACACTCCTAACAGAAGGCTGGTCATCAGCACGAAGGTGAGGTGCAGCGCCGGGTATTTTGTCCCGTCCAGCGGATTGGCATGCGGCACATACTTGGTGAAGCCCTCGGTGGCTCCCGGGTGGCACTTGGCGCAGGTCGCCTTGATGTTGCCTTTGGATAGTGTGGATGCGGGATCGGAAACCGGCAGGATGTTGTGGTCGCCGTGACAGTCATAACAAGCGGCGACGTCATTGGCGATGTTAGGTTGGCCGAGGGCCATGGCCTTGCCGTGGTAGGTGTCGCGGTAATGCTTGAGGCTTTCCGCATGGCACTTGCCACAGCGGCTGTCATTGGCCTGCTTGAAGTGGGTGTTGGTATGGGTTTCAATCTGGTGGGCGGTATGGCAGTTGTTGCAGGTCGGCGCGCGCGTGTCGCCTTTTGCCAGCAGTTTCCCGTGGATGCTCTTGTCATATTTTTCCTCGATTCCAAAATGGCACTTGCCGCAGGTTTTGGCGAGGTTCGCCTGATTGATCGGCGAGCTGCGGTCCACGCTGCGCTTGATGTCATGCACGCCGTGGCAGTTGTTGCAGGTGGGGGCGATGACCAGACCCATGTTCTGAACGGCCTTGCCGTGGATGCTGTCCTGATATTGGGACGCCACATCGGGGAAGCGCATGCGGTATTCCGCAGAGATGCCCGCATTGTCATGGCACTTCGCGCAGGTGCGCGAGAGGTTGAGCTTGAATGTCGGCGAGTTCGGGTTGCCCGCGGACAGCATGTCATGCTTGCCATGGCAATCGGTGCACGACGCGGCGGCGGATGAACCCATCGCCCGGCTCACGCCGTGGATGCTGGTGCCATACAGGCCGGATTCCTTGGCATGGCATGACGCGCAATCGACCGCCTTGGCAGGCTTGCCGCTGTCCGCGTGCTCGGCGGTTAGATCCTTGTGGCATTCGGCGCAGCGCAGCTTGGCATGGGTCGAGGATTGCAGGAGTTTCTCGTCGATGAACAATGACAGAGGTTTGCCGTTGGGAAGATCCTTCGTCAGCTCCTTGTCTGAGTGACACTCAAGGCACTTGTCATTGGGGATGATCTCCGCTGCCGTCGTCGCCGCGGGCGGGGTGGTGGTGGCGGCGGGCGTCTGCTCGTTTTGCGCCCACGCCGGCAGCGTGAGCAACGCCAGCAGGGGAAGAAGCCGCGGTAGGATGCCTGTGGGTGAGCGCATGGGAGTGGTGTGATTTGTTAGATGGGGATTCCGTATGCCGACACGGGCCAACATCTTCCTACCCGCTATGCCATCGGGGGATATGCCATCAAGACCGAAGTCCGGGCAATAGGGTAAAACACGCTTGATGCGCACAGTTTGCAAAGCCATGCGCAAGCACTCGCCGCCCTCTTCGCCGGCCTCACCGCCGTCACCGCAAAAGGTGCGCAGTCGTCCCGCCATGCGGGTGGTGGGAGATCAGCGCAGGCCCAGCGGGGGGCCGAGAATCTCGCGCGTGAGGATGGCGCGGCGCACATCCTTGCGGTTGCGCAGTTCGCCACTCAGGCTGGATTTTCCGGCCAAGGCAGGCTTGGCGGATTTTTGAACCGCCGCGATCCGGTTGCGTGTGGCGGCGGCATCTCCGGTGGTGGTGGTTTTGGTTTCCTTGGCGTGCTCCAGCCGTTCCTGATTGACCTGCTGCCGCCTGAGTCGGACCGGGGGTGCGGGTTTTTTCCCGCGCAAGGGTGGAGGACCTGATCTAACAATCGGTGGCGGCACAAACGCCGCGGGTTGTTTCTCCGGGTGCCTGCGGGGCGGCACCGGAATGCTGGTTTCCCACTCGTCCGGCGTGGTCTCCTGCTCCGCGTCCGCATTCCTGCGCGCCAGTGCCTCCAGATAGTGCTTCGCCAGCGAGATCGCCACCACCACGATCAGGAATATGACTTTCGGATTTTCTAACAAGTCCATTGGTGTGCCGTGTGGAATGACTGTCTAACATAAAGCGGGCGGATCCGTCAGCCTTCGGATTTGGAAATGCTGCCGCGCATCTGGGTGTCGGACTTGATGTTTTCCATGCGGTAATAATCCATCACGCCGAGGTGGCCGCTGCGGAAGGCCTCGGCGATGGCCAACGGCACCTGGGCTTCCGCCTCGACGACCTTGGCTTTCATTTCCGCTACGCGGGCGATCATTTCCTGCTCGAGGGCGACGGCGGCCGCGCGGCGGATTTCCGCCTGGGCCTGGGCCATGTTTTTGTTAGCCTCGGCCTGTGCCTCCTGAAGCTGGGCACCGACATTCTCGCCGACATCGACGTCGGCGATGTCAATGGAGAGGATTTCAAATGCGGTGCCGACATCCAGTCCGCGGTGAAGCACCACCTTGGAAATGCTGTCCGGGGATTCCAGCACTTTCTTATAACTTTCCGCCGAGCCGATGGTGGTGACGATGCCCTCGCCGACGCGGGCGATGATGGTTTCCTC
>CAYWLC010000033.1:0-9733 GCA_964458895.1 uncultured Luteolibacter sp.
AGGGCGGATGCCACCGGGGTGAACCTGTTCCTTGAAATCGAACTCGCCAATGGCTGAAGCGAACGCCATCACGCCCGCAACGGATGCCGGTCTGCGTCAGGCGTTCCGCGAATACGAGAGCGGAATCGCCCTGGACAACGCGCGGCGCGCGGCGGTGTTCGCGGCGGTGTTCATGCTGGCCGCCTCATCACTGGATTGGGTGATTCTAACTGAAAAAGCCCTGGAGTTCCTGTTGATCCGCGCGATCTGCGCGCTATTGATCGGAGCGATCTACTGGTATCTCGGCAAAACCCGCAACAAGGGACGCGCCGGATTCGTCTCGCAGGGAATCGCCCTGCTGCCCTCGGTCTCGATCTGCGTCATGATCGCCGTGACTGATGGCGGGAATTCGGTTTATTATGCGGGCTTGAATCTGGTGCTCGTGGGCCTTTCGCTGCTCTTGAGATGGACATTCAGGAACTCGTTCGGAATGATCACCGCGACGTTCCTTTGCTACGCGCTGAGTGTGGTGTTCTCGCCGGTCCCCGTGGATTTCCGCATTCTTTTCGGCAATTGTTTTTTCCTGTTTGTGACCTCGGTTTTTGTTCTGGGCGGGAGTTTCTTTTACGAACGCCTGCGCTTCAGCGAATTCTGCCTGCGGGCGGAAGTCGAAAAATCCCGTCAATTGTTAGAAACCCAGAACCGCAAGCTCAGCGAGCTCGACGAGGCGAAGACGCGCTTTTTCGCCAACATCAGCCACGAACTGCGCACGCCGCTCACCATCATGCTCGGCATCACCGAGCGTCTGAGCAACTTTCTGGGGCGTCAAAGTGCGGATCCCATGGTGCGGGAAATGACGCTGATGCTGGAGCAAAACGGTCTGCGGCTGCTCAAGCTCATCGATGATTTGCTCGACCTCGTGCGTTATGACACCGGCCATGCCGACATCAACCGCCAGCCGACCCAGATCAACGCCCACATTGACGGCCTGCTGCGCTCGCTCCGCCATCTGGCCGAACAGGACCGGGTGGCGCTGATATGGGAATGCAAAACCTCCCACGAGGCCATCATGCTGGACCGCGATAAGTTCGACAAAATCCTGCTCAACCTGGTCATCAACGCGATCAAGTTCACTCCTTCAAGCGGAACGATCGAGGTCAAGGTGATTGCATCTAACCACTTTCTGCACATGGAGGTCGAGGACAGCGGCGTGGGCATACCGCCTGAGGTGTTGCCGCGGATTTTCGAGCGATTCTGGCAGGTGGACACTTCATCGACGCGCAAGTTCCAAGGAGCGGGCATCGGCCTTGCCTTGGTTCGCAGCCTCACCGAGGCGATGGACGGGACGGTAAAAGTGAAGAGTCAGCTCGGCCAGGGCAGCACCTTCATCGTCGAATTGCCGATCGAGCCTGCCGAACTCGAATCGGCAAAGGAAGCCGCCGGGAAAAATGCGAGCGATCCCTTGCGTGACGGTGGCAGCATTGCGGATCTTCACCGCCGGGCGGCCATGTCCATCCCTGGCAAAATTGGTCTTCGACCCGCGTCGTCGGCGCAGGCGAGCGGCCCGCATTTGCCACCGCAGATCGGTGCAAGGCCGGGTGGGGCGCGTCCTCTGGTGCTGATTGCCGACGACGAACCCGACATCCGTCGTTTCCTCCGAATGCAGATCGAGTTGGGCGAGGTTGATATCATTGAAGCCAGCGATGGTGCCGAAGCCCTCGAACTCGCGCGGCTGCGACGTCCACAGCTTGCTCTGCTCGATCACATGATGCCGGAAATGGACGGAGTGCAGGTTTGCAAGGGAATCCGGGAAAACCACGGCACCCGCGGCATGGCGGTCATCATCCTAACAGCCAGAGCCGATGAACAAACCAAGCTGGCCGCCATGCAGGCCGGCGCGAATGATTTCCTCACCAAACCATTCTCCACCGCTGAACTCGCACTGCGCCTTGAAAACCAAATCTCCATGGCCCGCATCCGCCGCGAAATGGCGGATCTCAACCAGGAACTCCAGGCCGCCCTCGAACAGATCAAGGAAAACGAGGTCCTGATGCTGCGCCACGAGAAGTTGTCCGCCCTCGGACGCATGAGCGCGGGCATCATCCACGAAATCAACAATCCGCTCAACTATGCCGGTGCCGGCATCCATGCCTTGGAAACCTTCACCAAAGCCCTGCCTGCCAACGATCAGGCGGATTTCTCCGACATCCTCAAGGACATCCGTGATGGCGTCGAGCGAGTCTCACAGATTGTCATTGATTTGCGCAAGTTCACCCGCGACGATTCAACGACTTCGGGCGATGCCGACCTGGTGGAAATTGTCACCCGCGCCCGTCGAATGGTCAGCCATCAGATCGGCAAGGACATTGCCTTCAATCTCACCACCCCTAACATTGCAGTCATCTCCGGCAACCCTAACCAACTCGTTCAGGTCTTCATCAATTTCTTCCAGAACAGCATCGACGCCATCCACCAGCGCCTTGAGAGCGATGGTGGCGACGGGGGGCGCATCGACGTCACCATCGAACCCGTGGGCGACAACTGGCAGGTCAACGTCCGGGATAACGGCATCGGCATCCCCCCGGAAAACCTCCAGAAAATCTTTGATCCGTTCTTCACCTCCAAGGATGTCGGCAAAGGGATGGGACTCGGATTATCCATTACCCATCAGATTCTCCAGACCCACAAGGCGCACGTTGACGTGGAAAGCCGCCCCGGTCAGCACACGAGTTTCCATCTCCTTTTCCCGAAAGCCCGCTTTGAGGACGAACCTGATTCCGTTCTCGACCAATCCAAATGATTCCTCTATCCTCCGCTAACTGAGATATTCATCCACGAGACCCATCACCTTCCACCACCATGAGCAACGAGATCGACGATTATGACTATCAACGCTACGCCATCCTTTTCGTGGATGACGAAGCCAACACCCGCAAATATTTCCGCCGCCTCTTCGGTGAGAAATTCCGCATTCTGGAGGCCGAGGACGGGATCGTGGCACTCTCCGTTTTTCGCGATCACGCCAATGAAATCGGCATCATCGTGACTGACCAACGCATGCCCAACGAAACCGGTGTCGGCTTCCTCTCGAAAATCGCCGACGACTACCCGGACATCATCAAAATCCTGTCCACCGCGTATTCCGACATCGATGCCGCCATCGGATCGGTCAACCAAGGCGGGATTTTCCGCTATATCACCAAGCCGTGGGATATCCCGCAGTTGGAAGTCACACTGCGTCGCGCTATGGAGTTTTTCATTGTGAAACGCGAGCGCGACGCGCTGTTAGGAGCCAAGATGCAGGCCATGGGCAACGTGCTCTTGTCCAGCCGCCTCGCGGCCTTCGCCCTGGTCCCGGTTTGCAACGGCAACTCTTGCTCGCATGCCGCCCAAGCCGTCGCCGCGTACGTCAAAACCGGCATCATGGGCCAGTCGACCCATGCCGATGATGATGCGGACCTGCGCTCGCCGGTGTGGTCACGCCTCCATGACCGCCAGATCGTGCTGGCCACGGCCTTGGAAGCCCGCCTGCCCGCAGCCCTGAAACCCACCGGTCTGGCGGCCCGCACCAGCGCCCTCGCCGAGGAAATCACCGCTGCCGGAGCCACCGATCTCGTCCAAGCCGCAGCGGACTCATCGACCCGTCTCACCAGCACCAATGATCCCACCCGCAGTTTGTTAGACTCCCTGCTCGGGCGCACCGAAGACCCCGCCATCACCCAGGCGGCCATCCGGGTGCTTGCCGCGTTCATGGCGGTTTATGACGCCGGTGGCATCATCCGCCGCATCCGTGGTAAGGGCCTCGCGCTGGATGTCAGCCAATCGATCGCGCCCGACGAGGATGTCAGACCGGGGGGCCAAACCGCCAAATGGCTCATTGATGATGATCTTTTGATTTCCGCTGCTCTTGGGTTATTGTAACCCGGCCAAGTGAGGCCATGTGCGGGGCATGGTCCCGTTAGAAATGCAGCAATCCCATAACAAAGCACCCTAACATGAACGAGGAAAATGATACGCCGAACGCCGCGCCACCCCCGCCGCCGGATCTGCCGCAGTCTACACCCACCATGCCTACGGGGCCTGACGCGCCGGCGCACAGCCCGCCTCTAGTTAGAGTGCGTGAAGCTGCGGACAACGACGATGATGAGCAACCCGCAGCCGGGGCTCTCGCTCCGTTCAACAGCCGTGTGATAGCCGCCGTGATCGATTTGTTCGTCGCCACCGGCCTGGGGATGGCCGTGCTTTTCATCCTCCCGCATTTCTTCGCGGCCAAGCTCGCATGGTTGACCTCCGCCGCCTACATGGTCACGCGCGACTCCCTGCGGTTTCTTCCCCGCAGCGTCGGCAAGACGGCCATGAAACTCAGAGTCGTCACGCTCGACAACCAAACGCTCACCGAAAAATGGGAACCCGCCCTCGTCCGCAATGCCATCCTGGCCATCCCATTCTTCCCCTTGATCGAACTGGTCGTGCTGCTCACCCGTGAGGACAAACCCGAGCGCGGCCGCCGTCTCGGCGATGAATGGGCCAAAACCAAAGTCATCGTCGAACCCGCTGCGCCGGAGGAATCACCTGTGCCCTGATGCTAGATTCGTCCCGGTCATTCGGACGCGCTGGGAGTTCCGCGTTCACGCGGTCTTTCATACGCCAAGACCGCTTGAAATCGGAACTCCGAACGTTAGAAAACCCACAGTCGCCACATCGGCTATTCCCATACCTCGCGACCGGTGCGTTCCGACGGCTTTTCAAGTGGCGCACCGGGAAAATCCCGCCCCTGAAGAACCCCTTGCCGCTATCCGCAAATCAGCGAAATCAGCGGATTCCCTCTTCCAATTACCCGTGGTTGCGCCACGCTACTTCCGGATGCCAACACTTCTTGAAGCCGCCGTTGCCATACGCGATTGCATTCTAACCGATGACACCGACGCGGTGCGACTGGTTGATGGCGCGGGCGACGGCATGCCCGGGATCTTTCTGGAAACCTATGCCGGAAGGCATCTTCTATCAAGCGACACCGGGCGCATTCCGGCACTGGTTGACGAATGGCTCAGCACGCGCGGCGTGACCTGTTATGAAAAGCGCCTCGACCAACATCTGAAAGAATCACCCGTTCTGCGCTGCGGGTATGATGTTAGAGAACCCTTCATGATCCGCGAGAATGGCATGGTTTTTGAAATTTCATTCCAATCCGGATACTCGCAGGGGATCTTCCTCGACCAACGCGACAACCGCTCGGATGTCCGCCGCCTGATGCGCCCCGGCCTGCGACTGCTCAACACCTTCGCCTACACCGGCGCGTTCTCGGTGTCCGCCGCGATGGCCGGAGCCGAGACCACCACGCTCGATCTATCACAACCCTGCCTCGATTGGGCGAAACGCAATTTCTCTCACAACCATCTGGATCCCGCGGCGCATCATTTCTGCAAGGGCGACACCTTCCACTGGCTGCGCCGATTCGCGAAACAAGGGCGCTTGTTTGATGCCATCGTGCTGGATCCGCCGACCTTCTCGCGCGATGACAACGGCAGGGTCTTCCGCGTGGACGAGGACTTCGGCGAACTCGCCGCACTCGCGGCCCGAATTCTAACACCCGATGGCTGGCTCCTTTGTTGCAGCAATTTCCGCGGCATTACATCCCGGGAATTCGAGCGCCGGATCGCATCGGCCATACCGCGTCCCATGAGGACCCGTCACAGCCCCATGCCGCCGGATTTCACCGGGGTGCCCTACCTGAAATCGCTGTGGCTTGGCGAAACCTGAAACGCGGCCACCGCTGTCGATGGGCCCCGTGAGGCATGGGGACGAGAGGAAGGAACAAGAACGTCGCCATCCTGAAATGGGGGGCATTGGGGATGATTTTTGCAAATAGATGCCTCAAATCATGCCAAATTTGCTGATTTCTTAAAAAAATCGAATGAAAACCTCAGCAGATATTACTTTAAATTTGACAATCCGGAAGAAATAGGATGAATGGCACATCTCATTTCTTGAGATATCCCGTGATGTTCCATATCCGATCATCGACGTTACGAAGGTTGCAGCTTGTCGCCGTTTTGACGACCGGACTCTTGGTACCGCTGTGCCGAGGACAGAGCGCGTATAATTTCGGGAATCCCACTGCGGAGGAACAGTATTACTTTGAGATGGTCAACCGTGCACGGGCTAACCCTGCGGCGGAAGGGGTGCGACTCGCGGCCACTACGGACGCAAACGTTCTCTTAGGTTTCTCGAGTTTTGCGGTGAATCTCACTTTGATGAAAAGCGAGTTCAGTGCCTTGCCAGTGGCACCACCGATCGTGCCGAATGCCATTTTGATGGGCACGGCCCGCAGTCACTCGGCATGGATGTTGGCCCATGCCACCCAGTCCCATAATGAAACGAATCCCGCCAATGATCCGTTCACCCGCATGACGACTGCCGGGTATTCATGGTCAAGCGCAGGGGAGAACATCTATGCCTATTCCAAGAGCCTCTGGTATGGCCATGCCGGGTTCCAAGTGGACTGGGGTACCGGCGGCACCGGCGGCATGATCAGCGGGCGTGGACACCGTGCGAATATCCACAGCGCCAAATTCCGCGAGATGGGCGTGGGCATTTCGTTTGGAACCAACGGTGCGGTCGGACCGCAAGTCATCACTCAGGATTTTGGCAACCGTGCCAATCCACCCACATTCGGCACCGGTGTGGCCTACTACGACCTGAACGCCAACAATGCCTACGACGCAGGCGAGGGGATCTCCGGACTCACCGTCAATGTGAGCGGGACAAGCGACTACTGCACGACCGCTGCCGGTGGTGGTTGGGTGGTACCGGTCCCTATCATTGCAAGCAACCGCACGGTAACCTTTTCCGGACTTGGCATGAATCAAACGGTTGCCCTCGCCGTTCCAGCATCCACCAACGCCAAGGCGGATCTTAAACTCACCTACGTGCCGCCAGCCGTCACCAGTCCCGCCACCGGCTATGCGGGCACTCCATACACGCTGGTCTGCAACCCGGTTGGCGGCGCATCCAGCTACAAGTGGAACCGCTGGACATCTGCGTCCGCGGCGGTCGAAAACTGTGACAGCACTACCAACATCACGTCGTCCACGACCGGCACATATTCCGTTCTCTGCACTACCCTGAAACAACAGGGAACGGCCTCCTTCCACCTGGCGACCCCCACGCCTGTTAGCCAATCCATCCAACTCAAGGGCCTCTACTACGCCAACGCGTCGCCATCCGTCTCGTTCCAGAGCAGGGTCGGCTATGCCATGACGACGGAGCATTTCAAACTCCAGGTCAAGGAGGAGGGCGGGGATTGGCTGGATGCCTACGATCAGGCCGGTTCAGGTGGAGCGGGTGAGGCCTCGACATTCCACCTCCGGAGCGCGTCTCTCACCGCGATGGTGGGCAAGGCATTCAGGGTCCGCTTTCTGTTATCCTATACCAGCGGCGGCTATTATTCGGACACTGGCAGCCAAGCCGGTTGGCTTGTTGACGCGATCACCTTCACCAACGTCGCCACGCTGGGAAACAACGCCATGCAAGTCCTCACGGCACCGACGGGCAACTTCACTCCCGGCACCACGGGGAGCTATGTGATGGCGGTCTCGCCGATGGTTTCGGGACGCGATTACAAGGCTGCCTACAAGAATCTAACAGTAGGTGCCGCCGTCGCACCCGCCATCACCGCCAATCCGGTACCCGCCACCATCATCAGCGGCGCAAGCGCCACGCTCACGGTGGTCGCGTCCGGGTCCTTGCCGACGTATCAATGGTATGTCGGAAACAAGGGGGTTACCACTCGTCCGATATCCGGGGCGACGTCCCCGAGTTATACCACCCCGGCACTGACCGCCACCACCACCTACTGGGCCATGGCTAGCAACTCTGCGGGCACGGCCAATTCCAACGCGGCCTCCGTCACCGTCAACCCCACATTCGCATCTTGGGCGGCCTCCTATGAAGGCGGCAACGTTGCGGTGGGGACGATCAGCTCCGATCCGAACGGCGACTTCGATCACGACGGCAGACCGAACCTGGTCGAATACGCGTTCGGGGCCTCGCCCGTGACCGCCAACGACTCCGCCCCGCGCATGCCGACCGCCCGGTGCACGGCCACGGATCTCGTGATCTCATACCAGATCGACACCTCTCTAACAGATATTGCCATCGTGCCGCAGGTGACCACCGACCTCGGAAGTTGGCGTGCGCCGGGCGTGCCGGGTGCGCCTGCAGGATTCATCGACACCCTGATCTCCACCGCAGGCACCGTGCAGACGCGCGAAGCCAAGGTGCCGCTGGGGGCGGGAAGGATGGTGTTCATGCGCATGACGGTCACCAGTCCGTGACCTGGGGACACAAGCTCACGCGAACACGTAATGGCATGAATGACCGGATACCCGTATAGTCCGGGCACCTCGGGCCAATATCAGTCGATTGCGACCGGTCTCAGCCCGCCGGCGTCCACCATGGGAGACTGCCTGATTCATTCGCAATTTCTCCGCAGGAAACTCCATCCCATCAACGCCAATACACCACATCCCTGAAACATATCCCATGAAAACGACCTCAAGCCATAACCTGAATCGCAAAGCCGGTATGACGCTCCTCGAACTGACCGTCGTCATCCTCGTCCTGCTCTCCCTCATCTCGATCCTCTTCATTGGTGCACGCGCCTGGAAGAAGGGTTCGGACCGTGCCGCCAACATCCTCAACATCCGCAACGTGCAACAAGCCGTGCGCGCCCACGCGAACATCCGCGGACTTCTTGACGGTGCCACGCTCGCTTCCACCGATATCGTCGGATCCGGCAAATATCTCAACACCGTCACCGCTCCCAACACGGACATCACCTACGGCTATGGTTCCGTGGTGCCGCCCCTCGGAACACTGTATCTGTCCGCCACCTATGCGAGCGGCACGTCCGCAGACTATGCGCCGTCCGCCAGTTCCTACGCCAGCTGGTAAGACCGGAATCACTCGAAAATACCGCTATTCCGCTCCAATCTTATTGAATGGGCGGGACGTCCGTTCCCCTTAGTTTTTTGAATGGGCGGGACGTCCGTTCCCCTTAGGAAGCTGGCACGCCGCATTTATCTGGTTTGGCGGTTTTGGCGGGAGATGACGACGGTGGAGAGGAGGATGCAGGCGAGGATGATGGCGGTGAGGATGACGCCGCAATATTTTTGGGTGTCCACCTCGTCGGAAGGTTCGACGTATTTTCCGTTAGGATCGGGTTGGCTGCGGGCCCATGGCAGGGGTTTGTAGAGCGCGTTGAAAACCACCCTGCGGTTCGTTCTGCGGTAATCATTGCGGAAGGTCTCCGCCTCGCGAACTAACAGATCCACACGTTCGTTGACAAAAAACGTGGAGGCTGGCTGGGCATTGGGATCATTGTCCGGCCATACTTTCATGGTATCCACCTCGATGCGGGTTCCCCAGGTGGAGATGCGCCGGATGCGTGTGACCAGTTCCTCGGCGTCCTCCTTGTTGGATGCGCCGGCGGCGAGCAGGCGCCGGAGTCCTTCCTTGGCCATATCGAAACTTTCGGCCTGGCGCGGGGTCATCGGGGTTTCACGGCGGCGGGCGCGGTCGATGCGCTGTTGCAGGCGGATGCGTTCGAGTTCGAACGGGTTGTTGACCGCCTGGCAGACGATGAGGCCCTCGTAGGCGTAGCGCAGCGGCATGAAGACCGCTGGCACCGGGACCCCGCCGTTTTCGCGGATGTCCCTGGAGTTCTGGAAGAGCCTGCGGTTCATTTCCTTGT
>CAYWLC010000033.1:9743-24329 GCA_964458895.1 uncultured Luteolibacter sp.
TCTGTGGCACCAGCAGGAGCGGCACAGTGGTGAGCGCGGCCCGTTCGGTCTTGACCACGGATGAGACCACCAGCGCCATGGCGGTGCCGGTCCAAGCGGTGAGGGTCATCCACATCCAGTGATAGAGAAGCATGCCGTCGATGTCCAGGAAGTAGTTGCCAACTATCAGATAGATAAGACATTGCGCCGCGGCGACGAGGCCGAGCGCGGCAAATTTGGCGGCGACGTAGGAGGTGGCTCCCGGCTGGCAGTTGCGCTCGCGGCGCAGGATCGGGCGGTCCCGCAGCACCTCGGTGGCGGAGTTGGTGAGGCCGAGGAACATCGCCACCGTGGCACTGAGAAACAGGTAGGCCGGGATGTGCAGGGCGGTGGAGAACTGATAGGGACCGGACGGGGACGAGCGCAAGGTGCTGGCAATCAGCGCGGCGAGCACGGGGGCTTCGAGGCAGGTGCTGTAGATGGTGCCTCGGTTGCGCACCTTGGACAGCAGCGAACGCAGGAAATGGGTGGCGAAAATGGCAATCACCGCGTGCAGGCGGCGAACGGGTTTGGGCGGCAGCGGCAGGCGTTCGTCGGTATTGGAATCGCCGAGCCGCGTGCCCGGCCCTCCCGTGCCCTGCAAGGCGCGCATCAGGTCCGCGCTTTCAAAACGTTCCTGCCAGAAGGACGATGGGAAACGGCGTGCCGCTCCGGTGTTGGAGCCACCACCGATCGCGCTGAGCGGGGTTTCCAGAATGTCGAAGACAAAGTCCGCGCCCAGTGGGGATTTCGCGCTAACTGATGGATGGACGATACCAAGTTCCTCGCAGGCATCGCGGAAATAGCCAACCATGCCCGCGGTGGTGCCGAAATAGGCGAGGCGCCCGCCGCTGTCTAACAGTATAACCTTGTCGAACAGACGCAGCACCGGCGCGCCCGGGCGGTGGAGCGAGGCGATGACGATTTTCTCACGGGCGAGCGAGCGCAGGGTTTCGGCGACGTGTTCGGAGTCTTTGGATGAGAGTCCGGAGATGGGTTCGTCGAAGAGGAAGACTTCCGCGCGGCTGCCGAGGTCCACACCGAGATTGAGACGGCTGCGTTCGCCGCTGGAGATGGTTTTTTCGCCTGCGGCACCGACCTTGCGGCGGGAGATCGACTGCAGACCGAGTTCGGCGAGCATGCTGTCCACGCGGCGTTCATGTTCCGCCAGGGAGAGGGCGGGGCGGCGGATGGTGACGGCATGGCGCAGGTGTTCGCGCACGGTGAGTTGCGGGTTGAGCGCTTCTTCCTGCGGCATGTGCGCGATGAAGGGCACCAATTGTTCGCGCCGTTCATACAGGGAAATTCCGTTGAGTTTCACTTTGCCGCGTGTCGGCTCTCGCTGGCCGGACAGGGTCGCTAACAGGGTACTCTTGCCACTGCCGCTTGGGCCGATGATGCAGAGCATTTCGCCGCGTTTCACCTCGAAGTTGATGTGGTCGAGCGCGCGGACGCCCGGCGAAAAATCGTGGACCAGGTCCTCGACGCGCAGCGATTCGATCAGAGTGCGCTCCTCATCGAGAAAACCCTCGCTGAAGCGGCAGCGCACCGCTTGGCTGCCGGACAAGCGGATCAACGAACCGTCATGCAGCGTGGCGGTCCCGCGCACCTGCACGCCGTCCACCTGAATCGGCCCGCTGCTCTCCCGGATCAGCACCTCACCTTCCGCACGTTGCGCGTCGTAGCGGATGAACAACACGGTTTTGGGCGACAGCTTAGGACCTAACAGAAGATCTCCGCTTGCAAGTGCGGACGCGTCATTGGACACCAGATATTCCTGACGGTCGCCGGCTAGGCGGAAGCGTCTGCCGGACTGGGTGGCCTTGTGCCGCAGTTCGTTGATTGAAAGACTGAAGCCGGACTCGTCACCCAAGCGTTCGTGATTGCGGCAGGTGACGATGTCGCCTCTTTTCAGCGGACCGCGGCTACCGGCGTGGATGTCCGAGTCCCTGAGTGCCTCGACCTCCGCCTGGAGACCGAAGCGCACACGCAGCAGGCTCTGGCGTCCAAGTGCGCGCTCGGCGCTTAAACCGGATTCCCCTCCCCGCAGATAGATCGAGGGTGCATTCCCGGTGCGTTTGACGTCGAGGAAGAACATCAGATCCTCGAAGCTGAGCGCCCATCCTGGAACCACCAGCGGCTGGCGTTCGCGCATGCGCAGGAAGGAGCCGTTTTCCACAGACCTGCCACGGATCCATAGAGGAGCCTGGCCGGTGTTTCTAACAAGAATCAGGTCGTCCGCCCGGTAAACCCGGAACTCGTGGTCCTGGGCGGCGGGTGGCAGGATCACATCCGCACCGTCGCGTCCGAAAATCAGGCGTTCGAAGGGCAGTTGGGTGCTGTGCGGATCATCCATGTCGCCGCGCATCTCGCGCAAGATCGCGGAGCCGAACTCAGGCCGCCCGAGACGCCGCATGAAAACCTCGAAGCTCGCCCGGTTGCGTTCCGATCGGCCGGCCGCATCCACCAGCGTGAACAACTGCAGGCCCAGGGCCAGTTTGCTAGAATCGCTGTATGCACCTTTCAACTCCAATGCCAGGCTTTGCAGGGGGCGCGGATTTCTAACAGCACGTTGGAGGCGCCGGCCCAACCAGCCGTGGTCCACTTCGGGAAACGCGCTGCGCAGCAGGTCGAGGATCAGGTCGCCCTCCATCGGACTCAAGACCCCGTCCAAAGTTGCGAAGGCCGCGAAGGCATCCACCAGAACGCCCACCTGGGCATCGGCCCCGGGACGCAATGCGCGCATGCGGCCGACCCCTGGAAGGGCGCGCAGCCAGCGCATGAGGCGGTCCCGCGTCGGCGACGGGGCACGAGTCGGGGTCGGCGGGTCTTTGGCAGGCTGGGGTGCTTCCACGCAATGTTTTAGACAGACCCGGCAGCCATCCGCAAGACCTCTGCAAAAAAAGGGGTTTGCTTTTCATGGGCTTCGGGTATCCTTGCTTGCCCCCGGACGACTCGGCGGGTGGGCTTGCGAGAGTTCCATCGGCAGTCCGGGTTTTTCACGTAGCCATGTCTGACTCTCCGAATTCCACTCCACCTCCCGAAAATTCGAATCGTCCTCCGGTCGATGCCAATGGTTTCAACTGGCGATTGTTCGTTCTGCTCGGGGTGGCGTCGGTGATATTGCTGTTGGCGTTTTTCGGGCCTGCGATGAACAACTCGCCTGCGGCGCTGACCTACTCGCAATTCCGCGAGATGTGGGACCAGGGCCGGGTGGTCACCGATGATGCGAAAAAACCACTCAAGGTCATCACCAGCGACAACCCATACGATGCGGTGATTGTCGGCTGGGCGGCACCGGAAGCCGCAGTACCCAAGGATGCGGAAAAAAAACGCGGCGATTTCCAGGTGCGGGTGAATTTGGACCTGCAGGGGGAACAAATCCGAAGCCTGTTAGGTGAAAGCGTGTGCATGCAGCAGGTCGGCTCGGAGAAAGAGACACCGATCGAGGGCGATGTGGAGACTCTTTCGGTGGCGGAATTCCGCAGGTCCTTTGCATTGGGGCAGGTCAAGGTGGAAGATTCCGTGAATCCGTTGCGCATTCAGACGACCGCTGGCTCTGCCAATGCCGTGATTGTCGGCACCCGTGAAGTCCCCGTCAACCTCGTTACCCCGAAGGATGCGAAAGGCAGGCCGGTTGAGGCCGCGCCGTTCCGGGTTGAAGTTTCCACGATCATCCAGGGGGAGGAACTCAAGAAGCTGGTCGAGGGCAAGGCACTTTATGAACGCAACCAGGATTGGCTGAAAAGCGCGTTGTTCACATTCCTGCCATTCCTGTTGATCATCGGTGTGTTGTTCTTCCTTTTCCGCCAGCAGATGAAATCCGCGGGGCGCGGCGCGATGTCGTTCGGCAAGAGCAAGGCCCGCCTTCTAACCATGGATCGCAACAAGGTGACCTTCAAGGACGTTGCCGGCATTCAGGAAGCCAAGGAGGAGTTGTTTGAAATCGTGGATTTCCTCCGCGACCCGCGCAAATTCCAGAAACTCGGCGGCTCGATCCCCAAGGGCGTGCTGATGGTCGGTGCACCCGGAACTGGCAAGACTTTGTTAGCCCGCGCCATCGCCGGTGAGGCGGATGTCCCGTTTTTCTCGATCTCCGGTTCGGACTTCGTCGAAATGTTTGTCGGTGTGGGCGCCTCACGGGTGCGCGACATGTTCGAGCAGGGCAAGAAACACGCGCCTTGTTTGATCTTCATCGATGAGATCGACGCCGTTGGCCGCCACCGCGGTCACGGCATGGGCGGCGGTCACGACGAACGCGAGCAGACGCTCAACCAGTTGTTGGTCGAGATGGACGGCTTCGACACCCAGGAGGGCGTCATCATCATCGCGGCCACCAACCGTCCCGACGTGTTAGATCCGGCGCTGCTGCGCCCCGGTCGATTCGACCGCCAGGTCACCATCAACCTTCCCGACGTGAACGGTCGTGAGGAGATCCTGCGCGTCCACGTCAAGAAGATCAAACTCGCGGCGGGGGTGGATCTATCAAAAATTGCGCGCGGCACGCCGGGTTTCTCCGGTGCGGAGCTGGCCAACCTTGTCAATGAATCGGCATTGTTAGCCGCGCGTCGCGGACTGGCTGCGGTGACACTCGATGAAATGGAGGAGGCCCGCGACAAGGTGCGCTGGGGCCGCGAGCGGCGCAGCCTCGCGATGTCCGACAAGGAAAAGACCGGCACCGCATGGCATGAGGCGGGCCACGCGTATCTCAACATGGTGTTGCCCCACACCAACCCGCTGCACAAAGTGACCATCATCCCGCGAGGCCCCTATCTCGGCGCGACGATGTATCTGCCGGAAGGCGACAAATACTCGACTCAGAAAAAAGAGGCGCTGGCCAATCTCATCGTGACCATGGGCGGGCGCATCGCGGAATCGTTCCACAGCGAAGATGTTTCCAATGGAGCGGCCGGCGACATCCGCCAGGCCACCGTGCTCGCCCGTCACATGGTTTGCGAATGGGGCATGAGCGACAAACTGGGCATGGTCGAATATGGTGATGGCGATGGCCCGGTGTTCCTCGCCCGCGAGATGGGACGTCCGCGCAATTATTCGGAGGAAACCGCCCGCATCATCGACTCGGAGATCAAACGATTCATCGATGAGGCATTTGACATTGCGACGCGTGTGCTCAACGAGGGCCGGGACAAGGTGGAGATCATCGCCAAGGCATTGCTGGAATATGAAACGCTCGATGCCAACCACCTGCGCGACATCATCGAGTTCGGCGAAATGAAGGATCCGCCGATCGCACCCAAACCACCGCCGGTCCCCGAAGAGTTCAAAAAGAAACCCGTTTCCAAAACTTCCGGAGGAGATCAAACCGACGACGATGGTCCGATCCCCGGCGCCGTGGGAGCCACTGCCTGATTGCGCAAGGCCGCAGAGCATGTCGCCGGAACCCTCGAATCCGCGAGAAAGAATTTGGCAGGCTTGCCAAAAGCGCGTCTGATTGCCCCGAAAGGATGGCGGTGCGGTTCCGCCTGCGATTGTCATGTCCCAAGCCATCATTGATCCTGAGGAAGTTCGCCGCTTTGCCGCGGAATTGAAACGTTTCAACGGCGATTTGCGCGAGCGCACATCATCGCTGATGTCGCGCTTCACGGCCCTGGGCGACACCTGGCAGGATCAGGAGCAGGAAAAATTCGCCGCGGAATTCGTGCAGTTGATGAAAACCCTGAAGTCGTTCCTGGAATTGTCAGAACGCCACACTCCCTATCTGCTCCGCAAGGCCGAACGCATCCAACACTATCTGGACCAACGTTGACTTACTGAAATCCCGTCATGTCAGAACAGGCCAATGTTTCCTCTATCGACGCGCTGGAGGCGTTCCGTGCGGATTTGATCCGTTATGTGGAGAAAGCGCGCGTGGCCTTGGAGGACTCCGCGGGTGAGGTGCGGCGGACCCGCACATGGATCGAGGTGGACCGCTCCGGCCATTGGGCGGCACAGTCCAAAGCACGGGTCAAAAGACTCGAACAGGCCGAGGCCGAGTTATACAATGTGGTTCTAACAATGCCGCGCGAGAGCCATGCGGTGCAGAAAATGCAGGTCATGAAGGCCAAGCAGGACCTCGAGGAGGCCGAAGCGAAACTCCGTAAAATCAAACACTGGCGGCAGACCTACGACAACCGCGTCACGCCCTTGTTGCGGCAGCTCGATCCCATGTTCTTTCTCGTCGGCCAGCACCTGCCGAAAGGCATCCACATGCTCACCGAGTCGATCAAAAACCTCCAGGCCTATGCCGAAAGATCGCCTGTTAGCACCAGTCCGCCCCAGCCCGACGCCCCGGACCCGGATCAAGGAGGTGCGCCATGAGTTCATCCGGCAGCAGGGGACTCCTCACGCAGGCCACCCGCCAGTTGTTGTCGCGCTGGGAGGATACCCGCAACTCGTGGCGCGACCAGAAAGCCGCGGAATTCGAAAGCCTTTATCTAGCAGAAATTTCGATCAACCTCAACTCCACGCTCAGGGTCCTGGAGGAACTTGATATATTGTTAGAAAAAATCCATGCAGACTGCGATTGACACCATTGACCCACGCGAAGTGCGCAGACGGCTCGAACAACTGAAGTCCGGCGTGTCCTCGGTGACACACGCCGAGGCCGACCTGCTCAAATCGAAGGCGGAGATCTTGTCCGCCCTGCGGCGCGAGGCCCAACGCCATGCGGAGGCGGAGGCGGAGAAACTGGATGTCCAAATCCACACGCTCAAGTTGGAGTTCAAGGAACGGCTTGCGCGGGAGCAGACCGTGATGGATGCCAGAGGACAGCGGATCCAACAGGCCTATCACTCCAGCAAGGCGTCGATCGCGCGCCGCCTCCAGGAACGAAAAGACCGGCGGATCGGCCATGTGCAGGGCAAAATCATGCGCAATCGGCAAACCCGGCAGCAGGAACTCGACGAAGCGTCGGATCAGCACCGCTCGTTTCAAAAACAAATCCTTGCCGAGCGCAAACTCCGCAAGGACCTGCGTGAGTCCGTGCTCGGCGCGTTCCGCACGTTCCGCCCGTGCATGGAGGGATGGTTCAACTCCAAAACCAGCGCGGCCGTGGATGTGGCACCGGGCGTAACGGCGGAAGACACGCGAGAACTTCTGTTGGACAACCTGGAGACCCTCAGTGACATCGCCGGTCAAGCGAAGTGCCTGCCGATGGCGAAATTTTTCCGGCACGTGCGCTTGTGGACAGTGGCGCTGGTGATACTGGGCATCCACGTTTGGTTGGCACTTCGTACCGGAGGAGGATTTGAGGCGGTGCTGCCCTCGCTATTGATTTCCGAGGGGCTGCTGTTGATGTTATGGATCGTGGCCTTGCTTTCCTCGCTGGGCATCCTGCGCAAGGCGGCGTCCATGCTGGCCTGCGCGCGCGCGCTGGAAGTCGCTGCGCAAAAACAATCCGCACAGCGCCTGGCCGCAATGAGTGCGGAAATCCTAGGCGAACAGGTCGAGGAAGGCCGCAACCTGAGCGAGACCTTCCGCGACTCCGATGACGAATGGCGGGTCTCCATGGCGGAGGCGCAGCGCCGTCTGGATGAACGCTTCACCCGCTTGCCTGTGAGGCTGGAGCGGCTCTATCAACGGAAGATCGACCGCCTCAACGCCGCGCACGAAAGCGCCATCAACCAGGCGCGCATGGAATCCGAATCCCGCATCCGTGGATTTCAAGAGATGCAAAACGGGCGGAAAGCCGCCATTGATGCCGAGACCCACGCCAAACTCGACACCCTCGCGGCCCCATGGAAAAACGAACTGCTTCCTGAGCTGCAACACCTGCGCGATCTGGATCTGACATCTCGCGAGGCATTCCCTGACTGGACGCCCGGACTTTGCGCCTCGTGGGAGCCACCCGCGGAGGCCCCGCCCGCCGTGCGCATCGGCTCGATCCGCGTGGATGCCGCGCGCCTGACCGGCGGACTGCCGGGTGATCCGCGATTCGCCCTCGTCTCAGACGGCGATCTAACAGCTCCCTTCGCGCTGGCGTTTCCCGACCAGGGGTCCCTTCTGATAGAGAGTGATGGATCGGACGCGGGAGCGTCCACCCGGGCGCTGCAGGCGGTGGCGCTGCGTTTGTTAGCCAGCCATCCGCCCGGGCGGGTGTCATTTGTGATCATTGATGCGGTGGCGCTTGGCAAGGAATTCGCGGGCTTGATGCATCTGGCGGATTACGAGGAGACCCTGATCACCCATCGCATCTGGACCCAGAACACCCACATCGAGGAACGCCTGGCGGAACTCAACGACCACATTGAAAAAGTGATCCAGATGTATTTGCGCGACGAATACCCCAACATCACCGAATACAACAAAGACGCCGGGACCATCGCGGAGAAATATCGCTTTCTCGTGGTCGCCGGGTTTCCATACGGCTTCAGCGAGACCGCGACCAAACGCCTGCTTTCGATTGCCTCCAGCGGTGCGCGCTGCGGTGTCCACCTGCTCATCCAGCGGGACCTGCGCAAGTCCCTGACGGATCTGTCACTCGACGAAGAACTGCGCCGCACTTGTCTGTGTGTCACCTCGCGCGAGGGGGAGTTCCATCTGGCAGGACCACCCGCCGGAGCGGATGTGGTGGTGTTTGATCCGCCCCCGGCCCATCAGGATTCCATCGCACTGGTGCACAGGATCGGGCGTGCCAGCATGGATTCCAACCGTGTCCAAGTGCCGTTCTCACAGATCGTTCCGCCGCATGGTGGGGAGTGGAAATCCGATACCAGCGAGGAATTGCGGGTGCCGATCGGGCGCACCGGCGCCAAGAAACTCCAGATGCTGGCCATCGGCAAGGGTACCCGCCAGCACATGCTCGTCGCGGGAAAAACCGGCTCGGGAAAATCCACCTTGTTTCACGTCATCATCACCAACCTCGCGCTCTGGTGCAGCCCGGAGCAGGTGGAGTTCTATCTGGTGGACTTCAAAAAAGGCGTGGAGTTCAAATGTTACGCCGCCAAACACCTGCCTCACGCGCGTGTCGTCGCCATCGAGAGCGACCGCGAGTTCGCCCTCAGCGTGCTCCAGCGCGTGGATGCGGAACTCAAACGCCGGGGCGAGTTGTTCCGCCGGGCCGGTGCCCAGGACCTCGGCGGTTACAAACGATCCGGCGGCAAGGAAACCATGCCCCGCACCCTGCTGCTCATCGATGAGTTCCAGGAGTTCTTCACCGAGGACGACGCCGTGGCACAGGATGCGTCGCTCCTGTTAGACCGCGTGGTCCGCCAGGGTCGCGCTTTCGGCATCCATGTGATTCTTGGTTCGCAAACGCTCGGCGGGGCCTACACGCTGGCGCGCACCACCCTCGGCCAGATGGTCATCCGCGTGGCCCTGCAATGCAATGAGACCGACGCCCACCTGATCATGGACGATGACAATCCCGCACCGCGTCTGCTGACCCGGCCGGGCGAGGGGATCTACAACGACCAAGCGGGGGCGCTGGCGGCTAACAGCCCGTTCCAGATCGTTTGGCTGCCAGAGGACGAGCGCGATGCGATCCTCGACCACGTTTCATCACTGGCATCTCACATGAAGAACCTGCCGCCCGCCCCGATCATCTTCGAGGGCAACGCCCCGGCCGACGTGCGCGACAACACCTTGCTCGCCGGGTTGCTCAAGTCCCGCCCCACCGTGCGGCCCCTGAAAGCCCGCGCATGGCTGGGCGCGCCGAATTCGATCAAAGGCCCCACCGAGGCGGTCTTCCAACGCCAGAGCGGCAGTCATCTGTTAGCCGTGGGGCAATCGGTGGAACGCGCGCTCTCACTGCTCGCCGTTTCCATCGTTTCGCTGGCGGCGCAATACCCGCCGGACCAAGCGGAATTCATCGTGTTGGACCCCCACGCTTCCGAACCCGGAGGCGGCGACTTGTTCCACCGCCTCGCCGGCATCCTTCCTAACAGAATACGCGTCGGCGGACCGTCCGGAGTTGCGGAATTGATGAACACGCTGGCTGCCGAACTGGAGGCCCGCACACCCACCTCCGGGCGCGACGCCCCTGAGATCTTCCTCATCGTCCACGAACTCCAGCGCTTCAAAAGCCTGCGTGCCGAGGATGATTTCCGCTTCTCGATGGATGACGACGCCTCCGCCACGGCCAATCCCTCCAAGGTGTTCGCGGATTTGTTAGGCGAGGGCGGCCCCTGCGGCATCCATGTGGTGGTGGCCACCGACACCTGGAACAACGTGAGCCGCTGGATCCCGCGCAAGCTCATGGCGGAGTTCGAAATGCGCGTGCTCTTCCAAATGAGCGCCAATGATTCCGCCAACCTCATCGATTCCCCTGCGGCCGCCACCCTCGGCCTGCACCGCGCCCTGTTCTTCAACGAACACCTCGGCACCCTCGAAACCTTCCGCCCCTACGGCATGCCCGGCGATGACTGGCTCGAGGAAATCGCTTCAGCGACGGCGCGTTAAGAAAATCGGGGGTAGTTGGGGATGCAAAGCCGCAAACCCGGGAAACCAACCTCGGATCTTGCATAAAAACCGCAGAGAAGCGCAAAACGGCCCTTGCGAATACGGACCTCGGTGTCTTAAATTACCTCCGTGATTGAGACAGCACCGCCCAAACATCCCGTCGGCATGCCTACGATGGAAGGCTACGACTTCGATGACCGCCCGTTTCTCGTGTTCTGGGAAATCACCCGTGCCTGCGCATTGGCCTGCAGCCATTGCCGGGCGGAAGCCCAGCCACACCGACATCCCGAGGAGTTGGATTCCACGCAAGCCCGGCACCTCATCGGCCAGCTCGCGGATTGGAAGCCACCCATGCTCATTCTAACAGGGGGTGACCCGCTGATGCGTCGCGACGCCATTGATCTGGTGCGTGCCGCTTCGGATTCCGGCCTGCACGTCGGTCTCAGCCCGTCGGCCACGCAGCGCCTGCTGCAGGCGGATTTCGGCGAACTGAAATCCGCGGGTGTCCAGCGCATGTCGCTGAGTCTCGATGGAGCCACCCGTGAAACGCACGATTCGTTCCGCGGGGTGGGCGGCACCTATGACCGCACCATCGAAGCCGTGCGCCGCGCCCATGAGGTCGGCCTCGAGTTGCAGATCAACACCACGCTCACCCGTGGCAACATGGATGAGTATGAGGCGTTCAAAAACCTCATGTTCGAATTGAAACCGGCCATGTGGAGCGTGTTTCTGTTAGTTCCCACCGGTCGCGCCGGTCTCAAGGACATGCCGGATGCCGAGGACATCGAACGGGTTTTTGAAGACATGGCCGGCTTGGTCGGCAAGGCTCCCTTCGCGGTGAAAACCACCGAAGGCCATCACTTCCGCCGTGTGGTGATGAACAAGATGGGTGGGGGAGCCTCGCGCCCGCGGCCCGGCATGAAATCGCCTCTCGGCATCCGCGATGGCCGCGGTGTGATGTTCATCTCCCACATCGGCGAGGTCTCGCCCAGCGGGTTCCTGCCGATGGTTTGCGGCAATGTCAAAACCACTCATCCGTCCGAGATCTATCGGCATGATCCCTTGTTTGTCAAATTGCGCGACAACGACGCGCTCGGCGGCAAATGCGGCATCTGCGAATACCGGTCGGTTTGCGGCGGTTCCCGATCCCGCGCCTACGGCATCTATGGCGACCCCCTGGCCGCCGACCCCGCCTGCGTCTATCAGCCCAGGAAAGCCTCTTGATTCTAACAAAATACCCATAACTCCATCCCATGATCAATCTCACCAAACTCTGGACCGGCGTGGCGCAGCCCGCGGATGGTCTGCGCTATGGCCACGGCTCGGGCGGCAACGCCGCGGAGGCCCGCGGGCGCCGACCCATCACCGTCTGGAACATCACCCGCACCTGCAACCTGCGCTGCGTGCACTGTTATTCGGACTCCAACGCCGCGCAATATCCCGGCGAATTGACATGGGAACAAATGGAGAAGGTCGTCGAGGATCTCGCGGCCTACAAGGTTCCCTCGCTGTTGTTTTCCGGCGGCGAGCCGATGATCCACCCGCGCTTTTTCGATCTGGTGGACAAATCGACGGCTCTCGGCTTGAAGCTTACGATTTCCACCAACGGCACGCTCATCACCCCGGAAAAAGCCGCCTTGCTCAAGGCCGCCAACGTCGCTTATGTCGGCATCTCGCTGGATGGCATCGGCGCGATCCATGACGAGTTCCGCCGCAAGGAAGGTGCCTTCGACGCCGCCGTGCGCGGATTCAAAAACTGCCACGCCGTCGATCAGAAAACCGGCCTGCGCCTGACGCTCACCCGTCACAATGTGGAGAACATCGACAAAATCCTTGATTTCATCGAAGAACAGGAAATCCAGCGAGTCTGTTTCTATCACCTCGTGCCCGCAGGCCGTGGCAGCGAATTGCAGGTGCTCAAGCCGGAGGAAGCCCGTGGTGCCATTGATACCCTCATCGCCCGCGTCGAGGCATGGCACAAACAAGGGGTCGAGCGTGAATTGCTCACCGTGACCCAGCCCGCCGATGGAGCCTATCTGTTAGTCAGGATGGAGAATGAAAACCATCCGAACCTGGCCGAAGCCCGCCGCTTGCTCGCCTGGAACGGCGGCGGTGCTAACAGCTCCGGCCGCGGTATCGCCAACATCGACACCCAGGGCACGGTGCATCCGGACCAATTCTGGCAGGACGTCAACCTGGGCAGCGTGAAACACATGCCTTTCTCCGAAATCTGGGAAGGCAATAACCCGGACTCTGCTGAAATCCTCGCGTCCATCCGCTCGATTGGCTTGCTCACCAACAAGGAACGACAGGCCCGCATGACCGGCCCCTGCGCCGAGTGCAAATGGTTCTCGATCTGCGGCGGTGGGTTCCGCACCCGCGCCGCGTTCTGCAACGACGGCAACCTCTGGGGCTCCGATCCCGGATGTTACCTCCACGACGCTGAACGCCGGGTGGCCTGCGCGGTCGCCTGAGCGGCTCCCGAGTAAGTCATTTGTAAGACTTTGACAGTCAATGGGTCTCCTTCCGTGAAATCGGGCAGTTTTACCACAACCGGAGCGAAGCGGAACCGTGGCGCAGCGGAGATGGCCAACGGCAAATAGCCGAGCACACTATCCTCAATAACGAGGCAAAGGCACTGAGCGCCACTGATTCCACTGAGAATCCGGAAAATCAGTTCTCTCAGCGGTGCTCAGTGTTTCAGTGGTTTGTTTGCGCACCTCACAGTGATTCGTCGCTACCGGAACTTAATTTCAATCCACACCCAGCGCCACTCGGGATCTGGTGCTGATAACCAACGGATTACGTTTTTTGAAATCATGCTTGCAATACGTCATCAAATGATGTCATATTTCGTGCATGAGAACCACCGTGGCAATCGATGATGATTTGCTGGCCACCGCCGAGAAATGGACGGGAATCCATTCCAAGTCCGACTTGTTGAACTTTGTCTTGAAGGAATTCATCCAAAGGGAGGCGGGCAGGAGATTGGCCGAGATGGGCGGTTCCATGCCTGACTTGGAAATACCTCCCAGAGGAGCGAGAACCGGCAGGGACCCCGTCACTTATGATGGTAAACCGTTAGAAAACATCCCCGGAATGCGTGTCGCCGAAGAATGAAAGCCCAGGCGTCACGCATTCTGACCGACACCAACGTATGGGTGGATTTCCTGCGGTCCTCCAATCCTGTGATGCGGGACATGCTGCGCGAAGACCGAGTGGTGACGCATTCCTGCGTAATCGGAGAGTTGTTTGTGGGTTCGCTGAGCCGCCGCGCGCTGATGCTGGATTTCCTGCAACGACTGCCCAAGGCGGATGAAGCGGAACCTCCGGAGGCACTGTCTCTGATAGAAAACAATCACCTCTGGGGAATAGGCCTGCAATGGAACGATGTGTTGATCCTGGCGTCAGCCAAAATCAGCGGCGTGAAACTCTGGACCCTGGACCAACGCCTTGCCACCGCGGCGGAAACGCATGGAGTGCGGTGGGAAGCCTAGCGCCACACCGCTTTGGCTGCACCTTGGGGCGCGCTGCCGCGCGATCAGGTCCGGTCCGTCCCCAAGTAGCGGCGTTCATTGCGTTCGCTGTGCAAGACGGAAGGGACTCCCATGGCCTGCGGAGCGGGAAGGGTTGATCCAAAGCGGTGTCGCACTGCGTTTGCCACCGCACTCCATGCTTTCACACTTCCTCCACCACGATCTTGGGGAAAACCGGTATCGGTTTTCCGATCAGGTGGCCTTCCGGCACCAGTCCCCAGCGGAGATCGGACAGGTTGATGTCCGTTAGATTCGGGAGATTGAGTTGTGCGGCAAGTTTGGCTGCGGCATCGGGCAGGACGGGGGAGAGCAGCACGGCGCAGTGGGCGACGCTTTCCGCAAGGTGCTGGAGCACGGTGGCGAGTCGGTCTTTTTTCCCGGGATCCTTGTTGAGTTCCCACGGTTTCATGCGTTCGGCATATCCGTTGCAATGGACGACGTGTTTGCTCAGGGCTTCCAGGCCTTTCGATATGTCGAACTCATCCATGGCACCACGGTAGGCATCGGTGGAATCTGCTAGAGATTGTTGCAGGGCCAGGTCGTCATCGGCAAAGGTTCCGCCGCGGGTGATGATGCCTTCGGTGAAGCGCTGGCTCATGTTGAGGGCGCGGTTGCAGAGGTTGCCCAGTTCGTT
>CAYWLC010000034.1:0-24278 GCA_964458895.1 uncultured Luteolibacter sp.
CCATCATAGCTTATTTTAGCCGGCCCCTGGCCGGACTTTGGGGCCCAGCTCAAAAACCGCTCCCCAGTCCCGACGCCCGGCGCTTCCTCAACGCGGACATCGCCTTTCTAACCAACGGCACCGCGGGCATGACCGCCGCCGCCACCGCCGTGATTTCGGCCAAGCCGCGGGCCAAACTCATCGCCGGCTCCAACGTCCAGACCAAGGGCTTCGCCTTCGATCCCAAATGGCGGACCAGCCTCGATACCGGCGATGGTGACGCCACCGCGCAGGGTTCATGGTCTTTCGCCATCATGACTCGGGCCGACTACTCCATGTTCTGTGCCAAAATCGGCGTTGCCGAGCATATCGAATGAGGTATGAATAAGGCAAACTGGAGGCACCGGGTGTCTGGGTCATGCCTCGAGCATCGTGAGGATGTCGGAGAAGCGGTGGTGTTGCCAGATGCCGAATTCCGGGCGTTGGTGGAGTTTTTCCTTGTTAGACGCGGGGCTGGGGATACCGCAGAGGAAACGTGCCAGTTGCAGGGGTGTGCCGAGGGCGGCGTGGTTCAGGGAGCGCAGCGCGGCCATGGCCGCCCATTCATGGTCCGGCATGTCGGGCGTGGGATGTGCGCCGAGCTGCAGTGGCTTTGCACCTTGGCAGAGGTCGCAGATGCCACAGGGCGGGACCTTGTGCCGGGAGAAGTAATTGGATAGATGGACCGTCCGGCACCTGCGGGATTCAGCGTAGGCGATCACGGATTGGATGCGTCCGTGTTCATGTTGTGCGCGGGTGTCGAAGCGCCGGGACATGTCGGCAATGACCGCGGTGATGTCGCCGTCCCAGCGCTTTTCTATTAGATATATCTCGCGCAGGCCGCGTTGTTCCAGGCGGACGTCGCCGGCGTCGGCGAGCGCGGTGATCAGTGCGGCGGCCTTCTCGCGCGGGATGCCGGTGATGCGGGCGGTTTCCTGGAGTTTGAAATGCAGCGAACCATATGCTGATTCCGCGGCGGCGAATAGTTTTCTAACAATCGACTTCTCGCGGCCGGGGCGTCCCGAGAGGATTCCGTCGAGCGGTCGCAGCGGTTTGACCCGGAAGTAATCATGGAACGCCCCGCAGCGCCGGATGATTCCGTCGAGTTCCAGATAGGCGAGCACGGTGCGCACGGTTTCCTCGCGCATGTCATGGCTGATCGACAGCTCATAGGGTGAGACGGCGAACAGGCGGCCCGGGTCGGCGAGGCGCAGGATGCGATCTAACATGTTCTTCAGGGTTTGGCGCGAGGGTGATGATCCGTGGATGAAGTTCTCGAGCGTGCGGACGTCGTCGCGGCAAGCGAGCAACTCGCAGCGGGCTGGCTGGCCGTCGCGCCCGGCGCGTCCGGTTTCCTGGCTGTAGCCTTCCAGGCATTTGGGGAGGTGATAGTGGATGACGGCACGAATGTCCGGCTTGTCGATGCCCATGCCGAAGGCGATGGTGGCGACCACGATGCGCGTGGTGTTCTGCATGAAGGAATCCTGAGCTTGGGCGCGGACCACGGAGGAGAGGCCAGCGTGATAGCTGCGCGCGGCAAAGCCGTTTTTCTGCAGATGCGTGGCAATGGATTCGGTGTCCCGGCGGGTGGTGGCATACACGATGACCGGGCCCTCGATTTCACGCAGCATATCTAACAGCACGTCATCCTTCTGGGTTGTGGTGCAGGCGGTGATGCCGATCCGGAGATTCGGTCGGAGCACGCCGGTCCTGAAACAGGCGTCGGCGGTGATGCGGAAACCACGGCGGATATCGCGGACCACCGGCTGCGTGGCGGTTGCGGTCAGGGCGAGAATGCGCGTCACACCCATGCGGCGGGAGAGACTGGCGAGTTTGAGATAGTCCGGGCGGAAGTTGTGGCCCCATTCGGAGATGCAATGAGCTTCGTCGATGGCCATCAAGGGGATGCGGATGCCCTTGAGACGCTCTCGAAACGCGCCACCCGCGAGGCGTTCCGGTGATAGATACAACAACCGGATGGCACCCGTGGCGATCTGATGAAAGACATCCTCCACCTCGTCATCGGCCAGGGTTGAGTCGATGCGGGCCGCGCCGATGCCGAGACTTCGGAGTTTTTCCACCTGATCCTTCATCAGGGCGATCAAGGGGCTGACGACCAGCGTCAGGCCGTCTAACAAAACGGCGGGAAGCTGGTAGCAGAGAGACTTGCCCGCTCCGGTGGGAAACACGGCCAGCGCGGATTTCCCGTTTAACAAAACCCGGATCACCTGCTCCTGCGCGCCGCGGAATTCTCCGATGCCGAAGGTCTCGCGCAGCACATGGCGGACGGTGGCGGCATCCGGGAGATCATTCATGAAAGCGGCAGGAGGCGCGGGGTTGTCAGGGGCAGCAGGACGGCAATTCTTCGGTGGGGGTCGCGGCCGCAGGTTTGGGTCCGTAGAATTCGGGAGGGATGGTGCCGTGCAGGCGCCATGCGAGCACCAATGCGGTGACCAGGGCGAGGCCCTGGCGCAGGCGGCCCATGCCAACAGGGCCGAGCATCGCGCGGATGCGGTGGAACTGCTGCTGGGTGAGCCATAGCAACGGCACGGTGCCAAGGCCGAATGCAAGGGCGAACTCCGCCCCTCTGACCGCGGATCCGGCTAACAGCGTGGCTGCGAACATGATATAAAGATGGCCACAGGGAAGCAGCGGGGTCAGCAGTCCCATGGTCGCTGCGGCGCCGCATGCGGAGAATTTGCCGGACTTGAACCGGACACGTGCCGTGAATCTTTTGACGGCGGCCGGATAGGGGATGATTTTTTCCAAACCGCAGGCCATGGCTAACAGGACAATCACCAGCACCCAGGGCAGCAGCACGGCGGGCGACGCGAAAAACCATTTGAGCGGTTGTTGTCCGATAGCGCCGCACACGGCACCGATGCTGGCGTAGGAAAACAGGCGCGAGGCATGATAGAGCGATGCGGTTGCTAAACGCGCGGACTCGGACTTCGCCAGGCTACCAATCCCGCAGGCGAGCGGGCCGCACATGCCGACGCAATGCAGGCTGGTGTAAAGCCCGAATAACAGCGCGCCGGGGATCGTGGTTTCCATAGGGAGAGCGTGGTGGAGTGCGGATGGAAGACGCCGTCCCGGTCGTCGCCGCGCAATCCGTTTGATCTAACTAATTTTCATTTGTTTTCTGATTCCAACTCGATTTCCTCCGGGCCGTATTTGCATGCGAGGGTGATGATGGTTCCCCATGCGCCCATCAGGATCACGAAGGCGAGAACCACAAAAATCCACGGATGGCGGGACATGAATGCCAGGAGCGCTTTCATCATGGGTGGGGGGCTGGCTTGCCGAGGGATTCGGGATTCGGGCCGAGGAAGCGCACGGTCTTTTCCACGGTGATGTTTCCTGGATCGGCATGCATTTCAAAAACCACATCCGAAACGCCCACGTATGAGGCCACGGGGGCGGCCACGATGCAGGCTTCGGTGGTCTCTCCGAGGGCATCCACGGTGAGGGCCGGGTCAGGACCACTGAGATGATAACCGGCCGGGGTTCCCTTGCCGAGGCGGATCGTCACCGTGGCGGGTTCGTTGCGTTTGTTGACCAGCCTGATTTGATAGATGTTGCGCACCGATGTGGGATCCACCAGGAACCCGACACCGCCCGCCCGCGTGATGGTGGCGTTGAACGACCTGCCTTTGTTGGAGAACACCAGCGCGACCGCCGCCATGCCAACAACTGTTAGAACGCTGTAGATATACACCCGCGGCCGCAGCCAGCGGTGTCCTTTGCCGGCGAACCCGTTGAACGAATCATAGCGGATCAGGCCCTTCGGGCGGACGACCTTGACCATGATGTCATCACATGCGTCGATGCACGCGGTGCAGCCGATGCATTCGAGTTGCAGGCCGTTGCGGATGTCGATGCCGGTCGGGCAGACCTGCACACAGCGGCGGCAGTCGATGCAGTCGCCGGCGGCCTTGCCGACGGGGCCGCGCGGTTCGCCGCGGATCGGGTCATAGCCGACGTTGATGGTGTCGTCATCGGTGAGAGTGCTCTGGAGCCGTCCGTAGGGGCACATGATGATGCAGAACTGTTCGCGGAAGTATCCGAAGCAGAACCACAGGACGAGCGTGAGGAAAGTGACGATGCCGAAGGCCGTGGCATGTTCCAAGGGACCCTGGTGCATGAAGGCGTAAAGACGGCGCAAAGAGACGAAGTAGGAAAGGAACACATGGGCGATGGCCGCAGCGACGATGATGTAGAGCGTATGCTTGAAGAGGCGTTTGAAGATTTTGCCGGGGGTCTGCGGAGCGAGGGCGAGTTCACGGCGGGCAGGGGCGTCGCCTTCGATCCAGCGCTCGATGCGCCGATAGACATGATCCAGGAAAACCGTGTAGGGGCAGGCCCAACCGCACCAGATCCGGCCTAACAACGAGGTGATGAAAAACAGGGCGAAGCCCATGCCGGTGATGGCGAAAAACAAGACCCACAGGTCCTGCGGCCACAGGGTGATTCCGAAGAGGTAGAACATCCGGTTTTCCACATCGAGGAAAACCATGGGTTTGCCATGGATGGTGAGCCACGGCAGCGAGACATAGATGGCGATGAGGATGAACCCCACCACTTTGCGGGCCAGCGCCCAGCGTCCGCTGACATCCGCGGGGTGGAGGATATACCTCGAACCATCATCGTTGATGGTGGTGACCGAGTCGAGATTGGGTCTTTTGGCAACTGACATACAATCAAACCCGTACCACGCGTCACACGTAATGCAAAGCTATGGCCTTGGCGTCGATGGCGGCCTCGTTGTCGAGCAGTTCCTGAATCGGATCCCAGCGGCCGGAAACCAGCGCATCGTGCGCGGAGTCCGGCATGGTCACCGGAAAATCCAGCCCGCCCGAGGTGGTGACGCGGAGCTGGTCCACGTCAATGGTGACGATGATGGCGGGGTCTGCGGCGATGGCGTCGCGGAGTTTCACCACATCCGCGGCGGTGGCGATCACGCAGGGCATGGCGAGCGTGGTGGAATTGCCGAAGAAGATCTCGGCAAACGATTCGGCGATGATGCCGTTGAAGCCGTATTTTCTCAGGGATTGCGGGGCGTGTTCGCGGGAGGATCCGCAGCCGAAGTTCTCCCCCGCCACCAGAATGGAAGCTCCCGCAAAACGCGGATCGTTGAGCGGATGGGCCGTCTTGTGGCCGTGCTCGTCGAAACGCACGTCGTAAAACGCAAACTCACCGAGTCCGTCAAACGTGACACACTTCATGAAGCGCGCCGGAGTGATGCGGGCGGGGTCAATATCCGCGCCGGGAATGAAAACGGCGCGTCCGGAAACCTGGGTGACGGGATCAAGTGGCATGGGGGTGATGGGTAAAAGCTGAAAAACTGAAAAACTGAAAAACTGAAATTAGAGATGAGTCTTAGGGTTCTTTTGTTAGATCCTTGATGATTTTTCTGGCGAGAATCTCGTTGATTTCGTTGTGACGCGGGACGGGTTGGGATTTTCCGGTGGAGGGATTGTGATAGATGTCATGACGTGCGCCATGCCTCAACAAGGTGCAGCCGTCACGTTCGAGGAGTTCCACCAGGTCGCGACGTTTCATGCGACTTCGAGTTCTTCCTCTTTTCGGATGCCGGGGATGTTTCCTTCCTGAAAGGTATGGAACAAGTCGCGGAGGTTTTCCCTGAGGTCATCGAGATCCTCACCCTGGGTCCAGTGATCCGGGTATTCATTGAGGAATCCGAGATATTTCCCATCGGATTCCTGCCAGTAGGTGATTCGTGCTTTCATGGGGTTCGGGCGGCTTGAGGCTCCTTGACGCGCCATACTCTAGGCGACATTTGCCGGTTCTTCCAGATGGAAAAGCTCGCGGGCATCGGAGATGACGCCATTGATGGCGGCGGCGGCGACCATCACCGGGGACATCAGCACGGTGCGGCCGGTGGGTGATCCCTGGCGGCCTTTGAAGTTTCTGTTAGATGATGAGGCGCAGAGTTGGTCGCCGACGAGTTTGTCCGGGTTCATGGCGAGGCACATCGAGCAACCGGCGTCGCGCCATTCGAAGCCTGCGTCGGTGAAAATTTTGGGCAGACCTTCCTGAGCGCATTGGATGGCGACAATTTGGGATCCCGGGACGACGATGGCTTGGACCCCTGGGGCAACGTGATGGCCTTGGATGTATTTCGCGACTTCGCGAAAATCCGAGATGCGGCCGTTGGTGCAGGACCCGATGAAGGCGACATCGATCTTGACGCCCTTGATCGGGGTGCCGGGGCGGAGTTTCATGTAGGCGAGGGCTTCCTCGATCGAGGATTTTTCTAACGGACTCGCGGCCTTGGAGGGGTCCGGGATGTTTTCTGAGATGGAGATTCCGTGGTCCGGTGAGATTCCCCAGGTGACGGTGGGTTGGATATCGGCGGCGTTGATGCGCACGATGTCATCATAAGGCGCGTCCGCATCGGAGGCGAACGACAACCAGCGCGCCGCAGTGGCCTCGAAATCGTAGCTGTCCACGTAGGGGCGGCCTTTCAAATAGGCCACGGTTTTGGCATCCGGATTGACGTAACCGCAGCGCGCGCCGCCTTCGATGGACATGTTGCAAACGGTCATGCGTTCTTCCATGGACATGCGGTCAAAGACCTCGCCGGCGTATTCGTAGGCGTAGCCGATGCCGCCCTTCGCTCCTAACAGACGGATGACGTGCAGAATCACATCCTTGGCATAAACCCCGGGGCAGAGCTGGCCGTTCACTTCGATGCGGCGCACCTTCAATGCCTCAAGCGCGAGGGTTTGTGACGCAAGCACATCCCTCACCTGGGTGGTGCCGATGCCGAAGGCGATGGCTCCGAAGGCACCGTGGGTGGCGGTGTGGGAATCCCCGCAGGCAATCGTGGTGCCGGGCTGGGTGATGCCTTGTTCGGGTCCGACCACATGGACGATGCCCTGTTTTCCAGAGGCGAGGTCGAAATAGGTCACGCCGAAGTCATCGGCGTTTTTGCGCAAGGCCTGCATCATTTCCGCGGCGAGCGGGTCTTGCGGGGAGTCCTGATTGATGGTGGGAACAATGTGGTCCACCGTCGCGAAGGTGCGTTTCGGGAATTTCACCTTGAGCCCGAGGTCCCGGAGCATGCCGAAGGCTTGGGGCGAGGTCACTTCGTGGATGAGGTGGGTGCCGATGAAGAGTTGCGTGCGACCATCCGCGAGGGTTCCGACAGTGTGGGCGTCCCAAACTTTTTGAAAAAGGCTTTTTCCCATGGTGAAATTAGCGCCGTGGTTGGTGGCGGCGGAGGAAATTGACTGTGGGGATGCGGATTGTCAAAGCCACATGCGCCCGGAGCGGGAGAAACATGGATTTCTCCTTATCCCGCAGATCCACGGACGAGACGCCCGTTCCCCTTACTTGGAGCAAGCCGCACCTCTCACTGTCACCACAATTCGACGATAAGACCGGCGACGATGCCGCCAAGGGCGAGCAAGGACACAAGAATGATCGTGACTTTGATCCATTTTTTCGAGTGTCCTCCCGATTGAGTGATTTTCCCATCGACCCATTCTTCCCAAGTCCTCTGGGCTGGGGAGCCGGAGCGATGGTAATGGCGCAAAGACCCCGTGAAACGGGCTTCTTCACTACTGACGGGCAAACGTTTCATTTCATCAACGATGAGGCACACACTCCAACGCAAAATCCCCTCCGAAGTAAAGTGGCAATTTGCAAATATTGCAGAACATCCACCCGGTTCGCAATTGATGCTCACCAGGCTTTCCAAAGGGGGGGAGCCGTGCTAGGGTTGTCGGTCATGGGCGATTCCACAGACAATGAAGCTCCGGACGACGCCACATCCAAGCCAGGATGCCTTGGGAAATTGGTGGTGCTGATCCTGTTGATGGCAGGGCTGGGCATCGTGGCGTGCTTCTTTTTCATGGCCCAAGCCCAGGACCTCTCGGACCTCGGTGACCATCACTCCGCAGATAAATCCGCTCCCGTACGGGATCTCAAGGTGGTGCTGCAATACGCGCTCGACCGCGAGTACACGGTCACCCTGACCGAAACCGAAATCAACCAGTGGCTCGAGCGCACGCTGGCTGCAAAACAGGTGGGATCGCTTGCCGGAGCGGTGGCTTTCAAACGTGTTTATGTTAGATTGGAGGAAGGCGTGGCGGAGGTGATCATGGAGCGCAGGATCATGGGCAAACCCTTCACGACCTCGATGTTCGTGAGAATCGAACAGACGCAGGATCTCAAGGGGCTTGATACCCGCGTCCACTTGGAAGGCGGGAGTTATCATTCGCGTATGCTGATCGATCCGGTGATCAACGCGCTGCCGTCCGACTGGCGCGCGGCCGTGCACAAGCATGTTCCCGCACTGGCGGATCCCCACGCGTTTGACGCAAGCCTGCCGCGTCCGCTCATGGGCGGGCGTTTCGGCAAGCTGGTGGTGCCTCAGGGATTTTTGATTCTCGTGCTGCCCGCGTTTGATAAACTTCCGCCCTTGTTCCATGATGAAATCGAACTCGGTCTGAGACGGATGGCCCGTGTCACCATCGAAAAGGGCAAATTGGTGATGGACCCAAGGGAGCCCTCGGACAATTCGTCAGATGCGCCACTGCCGTTCTGAATCCACAATGATCAAGCGTTCACTGGCATTGGGAATGTTTCTAACCACCACCACCGTGGCGGAGGAAATCCCCAAGGCCTCGCGGGTCGTGGAACCACCCGCGCACGCCACCCCCGCCGGTGCCGACACCGTGTTCAGCGGGTCCAGACAATTCCGGGTCTCCGACGGCAACAGCCTGATGCGCGGGACCGTGGCCATGATGGCCGAAGAGGCGAAAACCGAACTGCTGAAACTCACCGATGAGAAGGACGAATGGAAGGTGCCCGTGAGCATCCGCCTGCATGGCAAAGCGGGCGACCCGCTGCCACCCCGCACCGTCAGCTTGGGTTTGTTAGAAGTGGAGGGCATCAGCGAGTTGCGCTTGGACGTCCACCTCAGCCATGGCATCGAGCAGGAACCGTTCAAGCGCGCGGTCACCGCGGCCATGTTGTATGAGCGGGCGCTGCGCAAGGGCCCAGCCGCCGATGCCGAACATCCCTTGTATGTTCCTCCGTGGCTCACCGAAGGACTGAGGGAGGCCACCGCATGGCGGCTCAACCAGAGCGACAAGCGCCTCTATCAGGCGCTTTTCAAAAGCGGGCTGTTCAAGATCGATGACCTGCTGGCGGTCAATGACCCCACCTATGACAACATGGACGCGGCGACGCGCTCCGCCTTCCGGGTTTCCTCAGGCTCACTGGTAATGGCGCTGCTGGAACAACCGCACGGGAAAAACGGCTTCCGGGATTTTCTAACAGTATTGCCCGCGTTCGAGGGCGAGATGCCAGTGCTGCTGCGCAAACATTTTCCCGAGCTCAATCTATCAGAAACCAGCCTGGCCAAGTGGTGGGCGCTGCAGCTTGCCAGCAAGGGCGGGACCAGCACGCTCACGGACATCCTTGCCGTCGAGAAGACGGAGGCCGCGCTGGCCGAGGCCCTGCAACTCAACATCCGCACGCCGGAGGGCGTCAGCCAACAGAAACCTCTGGCCGCATGGCCGGAACTCGCCGCGCTCAAGGAGCCGGAGCGGGCGGCTGCCGTGCGTGTCGCCGAGGACGCGCTGGTGCGACTGAGTTACCGCTGTTTTCCCTCATACCGGCCGCTTCTGGTGCGTTACCAGTTGCAGTTGGATGCCATTGCCAAAAACAAAACCAAGGATGTCGCGCGGAACCTTGCCTCATTGGAGACCATGCGCGCCACCATGTTCGCGCGCGCGAGCCGCGCGCGCGACTATCTGGATTGGTTCGAAATCACCCGCGCCCGCGAAACCAGCGGTGCCTTCGATGATTATCTCAAACTCAAGGAACGCCTCAACACCCATCCCCGCCAGCGCAAGGACGATCTATCACAATATCTCGAGCGCATGGACAAGATCTTCTATCGGGAGGATAAGAAGAGCACCATGGGACCGCCGCCACAACCCTAACGAGGTCGGACGTCTCGTCCGTCATGCCACATTTCCTTCCATGAAGCGCGCCTCAAGGCCTCACACATATGGCAGGAAGGCGGTGTACATCTCCGGCGGGATGTCTAGCAGGCTGTAGTCTTTGGCGGCAACGAAGAGCAGGCTTTGCCTGCCCTTGCCTAACAACTCGTTGTCTGAACCGAAGATCTGGTGCTCGAGGGTGCAGAACTTGCGGTTGAAGTCGGCCACGCGGATCTTCACGGTAATGGTGTCAAACTCGCGGGCCTCGCGCACGAACTTGTGTTCGAACGATCTTGTTAGAATATAGAAGCTGGTGGTTTTGAGGTCGAATTCCGGCATCACCCGGTTGAAGAACAACTCGCGGGCCTTGCCGACGAAGATGCCGTACATACCGAAATAGACATTGCCCACGGAGTTGGTGTCCGAGTAGGTGGCGATCATCGAATAGACGAACCACTTGCCCTCGAAGTGCCCGCCGAGGGCTTGGGCGTCCTGGGGCAGCGGGGCGACCACCTGAGCGCCAGCCACGGCGTTGGCGGTTTTGGCGATGGCCTTGATGGCGGGGATTTCCGACGCGGCGTCGATGACCTCGCCGGCCTTTTCAGTGACCACGCGCAGGAGGTCGGTGTTGAAGACCAGCCAGCAGACATAGACCAGGGGCAGCATGGAACCGAGGATCAGGAGGAAGGTGGCGCTGGTGCAATAACCAAAGGCGAAGATCACCAGCGAGATGCTGGCCACCATGAACATCTTGATCTGCGGCAGCGGATGCTGCGAGTTGGGCACGAAACACCGCGCGATGGCCAACGAGGCATAACCGACGAAAAACGATGCGTAAAACACCATGAAATACTCCAGCTCCAACCTGGCCCACAAACCGCCCAGCGTGACCATCGCCACGATCAGGAAAGTGGGGATCGGCGAGTCTAACAGGCGCTTCGGCAGCATGCCTATCAGAATGTTCTGGCTCCGGGACAGGTGGTGGCCGAGAAACCATTTCAACGCGATGTAGCCGCTGTCCAGCGTGGTCAGCGCGCAGATTGCCAGAAATGAATAATACGCGGCGGGCAGCAGGCCCTTGGCCTTGACATCGAGTTGATCGACGTATTGCACGATCATCTGGTGCGCATAGTGGAACTTGTCGAGTCCGTCATTGCCATAGGCTTCCACGCCGCCCTTGCTCATCACCCACGCCGCCAGGCAGCCATGGAACATCAGCATCAGGAAAAAGATCAGCCCCCCGAAAAAGTAACTCATCCGGATCGAGGTGTTCTCGCGGTGGATTTGGATGGCACGCTGCCAGTGCTGGAGGTCGAGCCACGGGCCGACCATCAACCCCACGACCAGGGGAATCGCATATCCCATGATGGTAGGGCCGGTCCATGCACCCGGCAGTGCCGCGCCCCATGGGAGGTTTTCCGGAACCATGGGTTTCAGATAACAGATCACCACCGCCACGCACACCGCAAGCAGGGCCCCAAGGCCGGCATTCCCGTACTTGACACGCTGGATGCCGAACTCCTCGCCAAACAAACACCCCGCCGCCAGCACCACGAACACCACCATGCACAGATAAAGCGCGTTCAAACCCGGACCGGTCACCAAATGCAGCGGCGCGAAGAGGTACTTGGTCAGCGCGAACACCGTCAGCGACAGCGCGATCACCTGATAGAGATAGAGAATCAGGCGGAAGGGACCCGAAAAGCGGTCGAAAAAGATCGCCAGCGATTCCTGCCCGCCAGCGTGGCGTTTGGCCACCATCTGGGTGAGGAAGCCGAACAACATCAGCCCGAGCGTGTTGGGCACGGCAAACAGCAACAATCCCTGCAACCCGAACATGAAGGTCATCTGGACGCTGAAAAACAGTCCCAAGCCCCACATCCATGCCAGAGCCACGGAATTTCCCCAAAGCAGCGCATTGATTCCACGAAAGTTCATCCAGACCCCCAAGCAACCCGGATTCCGCCCCGTGGGCAAGCCGGATTCTCGTAAAACTGCCACTAAACCCAGTCCGGTAGGCGTTTCCGGGTGTGTTCCGGCCATTCTCCCAAGAATTACCATTGAAGAGCGGCGCACAGCCATCTTAACTCCCCGCGTTCCCGCAACCCACTGCCCCTGATTCATGATTGAAAACATCCGCAAATTCAAAGGCTTGATCATCCTAGGCCTCGTGCTCGTCGCCTTCGCATTGGTCGTCGGTATCAAAGACGACGTGTTCCGCAGGGGCGGCGGCGGGCGCGACCTCTTCAAAATCGCAGGACGCTCATACAGCGACAGGGATTACCAGATCCTGGGCAGCGGGTCGTTGGAACTCGCGTCCAACCTCGCCCGCTCGGGGGACTTCGACATCTATCAGTTCATCACCGGCCTGACCAACGGGGCCACGGGCCCGAAGGACGCCCCCATGAAATTCTTCATCGCGCGCATGGTCCTGCGCCAGGCCAAGCCAGAATTCGGCGTGTATCCGGGTGATGACGAGATCTCCGAAGCCATCAAAAAACTCCGCTTCTTCGCCAACACCGATGGCAAATTCAACGAGGAAAACTACCGCAAGTTCGTCACCAAAAACATCGGTTACCTCGGCATGACCGAAAACGATTTCCGCAACCTGATGAGCGATGTGATCGCATTCAAAAAAATCAACTCCATCGTCGGGGCCGGCCTCGTCGCCAACCGCGAAGTCACCGCCAAAACCCTCGCCCTCGACAACCAACAAATCACCGGGGCCATCGCCCGTCTCGATCTCAATCCTTTCGAGGCCAAAATCGAACCCACCGATGAGCAAATCAAAACTTACTGGGAAAACATCAAGGACTCCTTCGTCACCGAACCGCTGCGCAAGTTCACCTACGTGCTTGTCACCCCGGATATGCCCGCCGACACCGAGCCCGATCTAACAAAATCCGGCGAGCCGAAATCGATTGTGGATGCCGTCGCCACCGACGAGGCCAAGAAGAAAAAAGATGCGGAAAAAGCCAAGAAGGCTGTCGAACTGGCGGAGGCGCGGCGTCAGAAACAAATCGAAACCGATTCGCTCGTGGACGATTTCACGTTCAAACTTGAAGAGCAGAAAGGTTCGGGTTTCGAAGAACTCTGCAAGGCTAACAAGTGGGAGGTGAAGACCACCGAGATGTTCTCACACAACTCGCCGCCCAAGGAACTCGACATCAAGTTGCGCTCGTCGTCGCGCGGTGGCAAAGCCGTGGATGAACTCTTCCACATCGAGCCGACCTCCGATCCCTTGTCCAAGATCTCCCAGCCCATCCCCGTGGGTGAAAACCAATGGCTGGTCGCCCGCTTGGAAGGTGAGGAAAAAGCCCGCCCGAAAACCTTTGAGGAAGCCCGCGTCGAGGCCCGCGCCCAATACATCAACGAGAACGCCGTCAAGGCGATGAAAGCTGCCGCCGCCGACGCTCTAACAAAAATCAAGGCCGCGCTGGCCTCCGGCAAACCGTTTGCCGACGCCGCCAAGGAGGCTGGCATCACCGAAACCAAGGAGTTCTCGAAAATCACCACATCGTACCGGGCGGATGCGGCCAATGAACCCAAAAACCTGTTTGAAGCCACCCGCAATGTGGATCCGGGAGGCGTCTCGGACATCCTCACTGAAGCGGATCGCGCGTTCATCGTTCATGTCGCCACTCGCGAGGTGGTGAAGGAGGAAAATGCCGCAGCAAAGCTCGACACCGAAATCAAATCCCAGGCCTTCGGCAACCAGATGATGACCTTCAACGGTTGGTTGGCCAACCGCATCGAAGACGCAAGGGTCGAACAACTCTTCAAGAATTGAGTTGACTCACTTCAGTCCGCGCGGGCCTGCTTTGTTAGGCGCGTCGAAGGTCATCTCGGTGATGGAGATGCGCCGACCGGTGGCGGGGTCATGGGTGGCCACCTGCATTTTGCGCAAGGTCCACACGTCCTTGGAAATCTGCATGATGTCCTCGACCTGGAATTCCTTGACGAGGCCGCCGCTCTTGTCGTGGCCGCAGATTTTCATGAAAGCTCCGAATTTCTTGTGAACCCAGACATAGACCACCTCATAGCGGCCTGCGGTTCCTTTCGGCTTGTCCACCCGGATTTTGTAGCAGGTTTCCCCACCGACATTCTCCTCACCCTCCAGCTTCGGGTTGGGCCAGTAGAAAAACCTCAGCGCGAGATCCTCGTAGGTGAGGTCGGTCCCGGCAATGGGCATGACCAGTTTTTCCGGCGGAAAGTTCTGGGTCTTGCCATTGATCATTTCAAACAGATTGAATTTCTCATCGCCGATGCGCATGTGGAAAACCCGCCATGGGCTGCCATTTTCCGAGAACTGGAACTGGATATCCTTGCCCCTGAGGAACAAGGTGACCGGAGTTTTCACGTTGCCCCTGCGCAGGTTGCCGCTCAGTCCGTCAGCGACCTTCACCAAGGTGGCTGAGATCCGGGCTCCTTCCAGTATCGCCTTGGCATCGGGTTGTTGGCCATGGGCTGCGGGAGCCGCAATCAGCGCGAGCGCAAGCAGGGTCGGTTTCAAATTCATGGCGGCAGAATGGTCAAGGCTCCCGGCTTGGACAAGCTTTGTGGCGCGTTTCTTCAAAATCGCCGCCCGATTCCCGAATTTTTTTAAAATCCCGGCCTTTTGAGGCTTGATGAAACGGCAAGGGCGGAATTGGATCATCACAACGCAAGGTGCGATTCCCCCGATGAGCCTCCGAACCCAACTAACCGACATTCTGCCCGCATTGCTTCCCGGCAATCCCTCGGACTCGATCAAAGGAACCGAGTTGATCCGCCTCACGCGCTTGCAACTCACGGGAAACTATTCCGACGCCTCGCTGCGTTACCATTTTTCCATCATGTCATGTGACCCGGCCTCGCCGATTGCGAAGGTGGAAAAGGGCCAGGGGTATTACCGCCGCAGCGCGCCGCTGCCTGCTCTATCAGGCGCCCAGGAACTGCTGGCCCTCACCCAGGGGCGTTTGGAGGATTTGACCACGGTCGATCAGGACATGGTGGACAACACCATGTTGCGCATCAGGAAATTCCGCGCGGTGGTGACCCGCTACTTCGAGATCAACGGACGCTTCCCCTTCGAGTTCCGCCAGGCCTTCGGCAAGGACTCACCGATCAGCAATCTGTGGAAATACCCCGAACTCGTGCTGGTGGATTGGGAAACCGGAGACTCGGCCGACGAGGAAATGTCGCTCGATGAAACCATGCTCGCATTCAAACAACGTCTCGGCATCGCTCCGTTCCGTTTGCATGCCGCGCGTTTGCGCATCCAGCCCTCACTGCAAACCTACCGCGAGGATTTCTATCAGACTCTGGCGGTTTCCAGATGGGCACAGGGCGGCGAGTTGATCTACGCCGCCCCCATCGAGGACGAGGCGCTGGCCGCCAGCCTCAGGCGCTTGTGCGCCGTCTTCGGCGTCGGCGTGACCTCCTTCGGCCTGACCCCGGATGCTCTGGACGAACTGCCGCGCCCGGCCAATATCCTGACCGCCCACCCGAGGGAAACTGAGGCCATCATGGCGAAACTCGACCTCAACCGGATTGCCGCACCCGTATCGCGCGCCCAACTCGATTGGACGGAACTCAGCTCGCTGCGCCACGAATCCGAAGATGCGGAAAAACTCATCCGCTGGCTCAACCACTGCATCACCGAGCGCCGCGCGGAAGCATTCAAGGACGATTGACAGGCTGTGAGCTGGACCTTCCATAGCGTGGCGGTGGTCGGTTCGGGGGCCATCGGTTTGTATTACGGCGGACGCCTCGCCGCAGCGGGCGAGGACCTGCGTTTCCTGGTGCGCTCGGATTACCATGCGTTGTTAGACGGCGGCTTGGAGGTGACCAGCATCCACGGCGACTTCGCCCTGCCACACCTGCATGTCTATCAGACGCCGGAGGAGATCGGGCCGGTGGATCTGGTGATCGTGGCATGGAAGGCCACGTCCAATGATCATCTTGCCGCCGTGTTGCCGCCCTTGCTGCATGGCGGAACCCAAGTTCTAACACTCCAGAACGGTTTGGGCAATTGTGAAGCCATCGCCGCGGTCACCGGCCCGGAGCGCGTGCTGGGCGGCTTGTGTTTTGTCTGCATCAACTGGATCTCCCCCGGGCTGATCCGGCATTCCGGCGGCGCGCGGGTGGACATCGGCGAATGGCGGCCAGGCATCCCCGGGCGGGCTGCGGAAATCGCCAGACACTTCAAGGCCGCCGGCGTCCCTGCCACCGCCGTGGACAGCCTCGAACAGGCACAATGGGAAAAACTCATCTGGAACATCCCCTTCAACGGACTCTCGATCGCGGAAGGCGGCGTGACCACCGACGTGCTGCTGGCCACGCCTGCCGCCGAAACACAAGTCCGTGATCTGATGACCGAAGTGATCCATGCGGGCCGCGCCCTCGGACATTCTCTCAGCGATGATCTGATCCCATATAACATCAACCGCACACGCCCAATGGGTGCCTACCGGACCTCCAGCATGATTGACTTCGTCGAAGGCCGGGAGGTCGAAATTGTCCCGATCTGGCAGGAACCCCTGCGCCAGGCCAAAGCCGCTGGCATCGCCATGCCCCACACCGAAAACCTTCTCCAACGCATCCGCGAACGCCTGGATGCAAGAGAGGCGGAGGAAATGAAATCCTGAAGCAGGAAAAGGAGCGCACGCATCCCGCGTGGCGGTAATTCTTGCGCCTGCCAATGGGGTTTTGTTAGCCGCAAAGGAACGCAAAGATCGCAAAAAGACCTGTTTTCCACGTTCCTTCGCGGCAATGAAGAACCGGCTCACTCCACCTCGCCGGCGTGGAAGCCCACATGTTCGCGCGCTGGGAGTTCCGCGTTCACGCGGTCTTTCATTCACCAACCACCAGGCCCCTAACATTTCAGCGTTTCAGATTTTCAGCGTTTCAGCTTTACCCAAACGCCCCCTTTTGCCCGCCTCCGGGGCCGGCCACCGGCTTTTTCAACGGCCTTCCGGTCAAAAGCTAATTCCTTGCAATCAATGCAGTTAATTAGGCTTGCTGGCGATCCACCAGACAGCCAGCGTGACGGCAATCGGAAAGGCCAATCACAGCATGGACCTCCAGAGACCGCCCATGGATAACAGCCATCATTTCCGAATCATGGGAATTCATCCTCTGCTCGCCGTTTTTGCCGCCGCCGCCCTTTCCTTGCAAGGCTATGCGGCGGTGGTTGTGACGGAAGGGTCCCGTTTGTCATGGGATTTCACCTTGGTCGGAGGGCGTCCCGGGACGGATTCGATCGATCAATTCGTGGTTCAATACGGACCGGATTTGCTCCATGTCGGCGAAATGGTTTTGATCACGGTGTATGCGATGGATCCGGCGGCTCCGGTCTATACCCACACCCGTAACGGATTTGGAAACGGCTTGAGCGGATTGCTTTGGACCGGCAACTGGGACACCGCGTTTCCAACCCACGACGGAACCGTGGTAATCGAAGTACTTCAAGGCGAGGTGGATGTGAAAAGGATCACCATCCAGCTCAGTTCATTGGCGTTCTCCGGCAGCGCCTCAATCTCGCCCGCAGTGCATCTGGTCCCCGAACCCGCATCATCCGCCTTGTTCCTTGCCGGGTCGATGCTTTTGATGCGCCGCCGTCGCCGGTCGCGACACCTTTAGCACCCCACTCCAATCCTCCGAACGCCCAATCCTCCTGTCTTTGGGGTCACGAGTGACACCCCAAAAGCAATTCCCTAGCAATCACAAGGCGCGAAGGAAGAAGAGATTGATGAGTGATGATTGTTGATTTTTGAAGTGACCCGCATCCCTTTCCTATTCGATGAGACGAGCACGCTGGATCATCAAGTCGGAACCCGAGTCCACCAAAGCAGTCATTTACCAATGTATCAGCCGGGTGGAGAACGGGGATTTTTTTTCCAATCCACTGAAAACAGCCCCCTTTTCCCCGCCCTCCGGTCCGGCCCGGCTCCTTCAACGGCCCTCACCCCAAAAGCAATTTCCTAGCAGTGACCATGGCCCGGAGCCGTGCCGCCGGATGACGTTCTGGCGGGCGCGTTCGCGCAACAATGGAGGGAAGGTCTATCCGCTATCATCGAAAAATCATAATCACCCGTCCGCTGCCATTTCAAGACGCGCTGGCATTCTTGTTAGACAAGGAGCAGCTTCCTGCGGATTGGGATGCCGCCATGTGGGCGGAGCAGGAGTCGGATTTCAGTAACCGGGCGTTCTTTTCCGCCAAGGTGGAGAACGCGCGGTTTCTCGACCACGCCCAAGGACCGGGCTGCAATCGCCGCGTTGCCACCGGGCCGAGGCTTGGCCGTGCGGGAGGATGGGGATAAAATCGTGCTTGAGAATTCCCCGGTTGCTGTCATGATTCCGCCGTTGCCCGATGAAAGGAACCTACCACCCCAAGGATTCCAGCCTGCCGAAGTGCTCGCCGGAATACGTGCGTTTCGTGCAACAGAGTCGAGCGGTGTTGGGTTTGCCCGAGAAATCAGATCCGACCGAGAGGCTGAATCCCTCGCTCGATGGGCTGATGCGAAAGGCGTCCTCACGACTGAGAGCCGCGCGCCTCAGCCGGACGAGCTGACCGGTGGCGAACACTTTGTCACCTTGGATGACTCTAACGGAATTGTGGAAAAGGCCACACATCCTGGCAAATTCGGCTTGGCTGCGGATCTTGAAATGATTCACCCGAGGGGAAGTCGGTCCAAACCAAGGATCACTGCCGGACTGGTGGACGCAACGCCAGAAGAATATCTCATGAGGATGAATTGGCAGAATGAAATCTTCGGGGACGATGTTCAGATCATGGGTGCGGTGAAATATCCTCAAGGACTTTCCGTTCTAACCACCCAGCCGTTTTACAACGGCAGGCGGACCGAGCAGCCTGATATTGACGCTTGGTTCATTTCCGCAGGCGGCGCAAATTGCCCATGAAAGATGGGGCGTTTTACAACGAATCGCGTGATTTACTGATCATGGACGCGCTTCCAAGAAACGTTCTCACCACGGCAGATGGGAATCTGATGCCGTTCGATGTCGTTATTGTAAGACCGGACGAACTGTTGAAATCACGGATTGGGCTTTGATCCGGGGACCACTCCTGCGAGTAGGCATTCTCCCCGGCTCGGCGTAGAGCGGTTGCATGTCACACCGCCTGATCACCGCATTTGCCAGTCTGCTGCCTGATGGCAGCGCTCCCGATGAGATCGTCTATCTGCCCGAGGGCACCAGCAAGATCACGCCCTTTGTGGACGGGAAACCGCAAGCCATCACCGTGAACGTGCCTGCGGAAAAGGGCGTGGCCATCGCCGCGTCACTGCAGGAGGCTCTAACCAAACGCTATGAGAACAACGTTCGCCCGTGGTTCGATTTCGAACACAAGGGCGGCGCATCCAGCGCGTTTCCCAAGGCCTTCCGTTATGAGCCGGGCAAAGTTGTGATGTGTGCCGTGGAGCGGCCCGGCCCGGCTCCTTCACGACCCTCACCCCAAAAGCAATTTCCTAGCAATCCGCTGGCAGATTCAACGGCTACTTGATCCGCTTGAACTTCACCGCTTCGTTGAAAAGCTTGGGATCGTCCTTGTGTTGGGCGAAGGCGGCCCGGAGTTGAGCCGTGTCCTTGGCATCCTTGCCGATCACATCCGGATTGAGCGTGCGCATGACCAGCATGTCACCATCCACGGCCACCTTGAGCAGGTGGTATTTGCGGTCCTCGGCTTTGCACGGGCCATCCGCCGTGCCGATCAATTGGATCTGCATATGGCGGGCACCTTCGAGATCCACGGCGTAGGCCCGCAAAAACATCGCCTTTTCGCCGACCGGATATTCCACGACATATTCGTTAGGTGAATGCTGGAGGACGAGCATGCGATCGGGCGAGTCCTCGGTCCTGTCCCTGACTTCTTCCCAGCGGCCCGCCAGCTTGGGATCGGCGGGGATTTTCGCCGTGGCCTCGAAGGGGGCCTCGAACACACACGAGTTGAGCAATAACAACGGAATCACGGCGGCTATCAGCATTTTCATTTGCATGACCCCTGCACGTATGGGACAATGCACCGGTAACCGCAAGACAAAACTACTAACTTCTTATGAATCTCCCGCATTTTTCAAAACCCGGCGACCTTTTTGTTTCACCCGATGGCGACGACCGCTGGACGGGGTACTCTTCAGAACCTGATGGCCGTGGGGTTCACGGTCCGAAGAGGACGATACTCGCCGCGCGCGATCAACTTCGTCTTTTGCACAATCGCGGAGCCATGCGCGGGGGAGAGACCGTGTGGCTCGCTGGCGGCACTTATCCTGTGCGCAAGCCGCTGGAGTTTGACTATCGCGATCCGGCCAATGTGACCTATTCGGCGATTCCGGGGCAGACTCCCGTGCTGGACGGTGGCGAGCGGATCAGGGGATTTGAGGAAATCTCGGTGAACGGAGTTTCCTGCTGGGTGGCCGATGTTGCGCTGCTGGTGGAGCGTCACGGGCCGTGGAAATCGCTTTTTGTCGATGGAGTGCGGGCGACCTGCTCGCGTTACCCCCGCGAGGGATGGCTATGGATGGAGTCGGTCCCGGGTATTGATCTGGAAGCCGGTCTTTTTGATGGAACAAACAGCTTTGTCGCCAAACCAGGTGATCTGGACAACATCCCGGACCTCCTCGATGCGGAGGTTGTGGTGGCTCACTTTTGGATTGAAGAAAGGATGCCGGTCGCATCGTATGATCCCTCGACTCGATTGCTTACAAGCTCCCGCACCGCTGTTTTTGCACTGAAAGACTCATACAATCCAAACTACGCAAAGTATTTCATCGAAAACACCAAGTCGGGTCTTGTGCATCCGGGTTCATGGTTTCTCGATATCGTCGAAAAACGACTGTACTACGTCCCGCTCCCGGGGCAAAAACCGGAGTCCACAGAAGTGGTTGTTCCCTTGGTGCTCCAGTTGGCACGGTTTCTTGGCACCGAGGAAAAACCCGTCTGCGGAATCACTCTCCGTGGACTCACTCTCAAGCATACCGACTGGGCGCAACCTGTGGGATATGGCCTCTGGTGGGATCCTTACCTTCCGGCTTCCGAGTGGGGCGTGCGTGATAGTTTCAGCCATATCTATGAGTGCTCGCCTGACCCTCGTAAAAATTATGCGAATGCTCCCCAGGCCGCCTCGCATGTTCCGGGTGCCATTCACTATCGTTATGCGCGTCATTGTGCTCTGGAAGATTGCACGCTCGAACATCTCGGGATGTATGGAGTGAGCTACTTTGAAGGTTGTCAGCGTGACCGTGTCGAAGGTTGTACGATTCGCGATACCGGCGCGGGCGGGATCAATATCGACGGGGGAGGAAACGAAGCCGCCCCAACACGACTGACCGGAAGAATCTCAATTACTGATAACAGGATCAGCAATACCGGGCATGTCTGGATTTCTGCCGTGGGCATTTTAAGCGCTCACAGCGCGCGCAACCGGATCCTTCACAATGAGATATTTGACTGCACCTACAGCGCGATCTCGGTCGGTTGGGTGTGGGGTTACAACGATAACCCAAGTCATTCGATTATTGTTGCCAAAAACCGCATCCACCATGTTGCGGAGCGCGGGGGCATGGCCGATCTCGGTGGAATCTATACACTCGGACCACAGCCGGGAACGATCTTGAAGGGAAACGTCATCAGCGAGATAGCCGACAGCGCCTATGGCGGATGGGGAATCTACCTCGACGAAGGAAGCGCCTTTATCACCGTTGAAGACAACCTGGTTTACCGCTGCTCTTCAAATTGTCTGCACGAGCACATTGGACGCCAAAATGTCTTCCGGAATAATGTTTTCGCTTTTGGCGGAAAAATCAAGGAGGGGAAAGCGAAGGGAGGCGTGCTCACGCTTTGCGATCAACCTCACTGGAATTGGCTCGAATACCCGCCTCTCCTCACCACCATCGAACGGAATATTCTTCTTACCAATGGAACTCCCATTTACGAGGATTCCATGCAATACATGGATCAGCCAAGCTTGCTAAGTGACTTGAACCTCGTTTGGGATCTTGCAGGACAATCGCCGGTCATGTGGGTTCATAAGCCGCATCCGGCGGTGATTCACCCCGGGCAGGCTCCAGAGACCCGTCTCTCATTCGCGGAATTCCAAAAGCTTGGTTACGACTGTCACTCTGCCGTTGCGGATCCCGGATTTGCCGATCCCATGGCAGGCGACTTCCAACTCGCCCCGGATTCCCCGGCACTGGCCCTGGGCTTCGTTCCTCCCGATTGGTCCGACGTGGGTCCCAGGCCCAGGAATCTCAGGCAGTCGGCCGTGTGAGCAGACGGCGGGCAAAGATCGCGGCGACAGGATTGGATGAGGTGCGCCCCGGATAGGGATCTGGTCAGGTACGGTTCGTTCGCCCAAAGGCAGTTGTGTTCTTTCGGTGATTGGTTGCCCGGTTCACTCAACCCCCTTTTCCCCGCCCCCCGGTCCGGCCCGGCTCCTTCAACGGCCCTCACCCCAAAAGCAATTTTCCTAGCAATTCAACACCTCCCTCCAGGAACTGCAGGTGATCCCGCGGACAAGCCAAGGGCCCGTGATCGAGGCACGGTCCGGGCCCGCCCAAAAATAGGCGTGACATCGCTCCCGCCGGTGGTGGAGCATCACGTCATGAGCGTGTTTGACACCACCGGGAAATCCACTGCGGCCACCGGGCGCAGCGAAAACACCCTGTGCAAACTGGCCCGCATGAACATGACCCTCAGCCACCAGGAACCGGACCGCGTGCCGGTCAGCGATTTCTTCTGGGGCGGCTTCACCCAACGCTGGCGCGAGGAACTCGGCCTCGCCCCCGACGCCAACCCCTACTACCACTACGACCTCGACTGGATCGTCACCGTGCCGAACCTCGACCCGTGGATCCGTCCGTTCGAAACCCTCAGCGAGTCCCCCGAGGAGGTGACTGTTAGAACCGGCTTCGGCGCGATCATGCACAAGCATTTCACCTATCCGATGCCCGAGATGCGGGCGTGGGACACCGACACCTTCGAGAAACTCCAGCGCGCCGAGTTCGACCCGCCCGACGATCCGCGCCGTTTCTTCGCCGCCGGCGACAACCAGATCGCGGGCGTGGGCGACGGGTTCCAGCGCAACACCCCGGCGTGGATCGAAACCGTCAAGTCGCTGCGCCCGGACTTCCCCGTCTACGGCAGCGTGATCGAGGTGAGCGAGTGCCTGACTCGCCTGATCGGCCAGGAAAACGCCATGCTGTGGATGGGCGAGGAACCCGAGGAAATGGGCGAGGTGATCCACCGCATCGGCGCGTTCTATCTGGCGCTCGCCGAGGCCCAGATCGCCGCCGCCGACGGCTTGCTCGACGGCTTCGTGATCTGGGGCGATGTGGCGTACCGGAAGTGCACGTTCACGTCGCCGGGCTACTGGCGCGAGCACTTCAAACCGTGGGTCGGGCGGATGGTCGCGGTGGCGCACGCGGCGGGACTGCCGGTGATCTATCACGGGTGCGGCAACGTGAAGGCGATCTTCCAGGACTATATCGACATCGGCGTGGACGCCTACAATCCGCTGGAAGTGAAGGCGGGCATGGATGCCGTGGATCTGCGCCGCCAATACGGCCAGGGCATGGGCTTCTGCGGCAACAGCGACATCCAGGTCTGGGAGTCCGGCGACGAGGCGGCGATCCGCCGCGAGGTGCTGCGCAAGCTCAATGCCGCCATGGGCGGCGGATATATCTTCCAATCCGACCACTCGGTCAGCAGCAGTGTCTCGGGCAGGACCTATGACTTCATCGTGAACCTCGTGCGCGAGCACGGCCGCTATCCGCTCGACCTCGGTGAATTCACCGAAGCCATGTGATCTCTATCAATCAACCCGGGAAACCATCATATGAAACGCTATGGATCTGTCATCGGCCTGAAGGCCGACAAAATCGCCGAATACAAACAACTCCACGCCGCCGTCTGGCCCGACGTGCTGCAGATGATCGCGCGCCGCAACCTCCGCAATTACTCGATCTATCTGCGCCAGCTCGACGACGGCAACCACTATCTCTTCAGTTACTTCGAATATGTCGGCGGTGATTTCGCCGGCGACATGGCGATGATGGCTGCCGACCCGACAACCCAGCGCTGGTGGACCTTCTGCATGCCGTGCCAGCGACCGCTCGACAACCGCGCCCCTGACGAATGGTGGGCCTCCATGGAGGAAGTCTTCCACTGCGACTGACATCCGGGCACCGCGCGCACCCCATGGACATGATCGCCTCCAACCCCCTCCTCAACCCCCTTTTCCCCGCCCTCCGGTCCGGCCCGGCTCCTTCAACGGCCCTCACC
>CAYWLC010000035.1:0-23747 GCA_964458895.1 uncultured Luteolibacter sp.
TTGAAAATCTGTGTCTATCTGCGTCCATCTGTGGTTCCAATTCTCTTTCCAGGTTCACGATCACCCGCACCTGGCAGTTCGGAGATCGTAGCGTGATGCCATCAGGCCTTGCCATGTCAGCCTCGATCACCCCGTTTGCTCCCCGGTTCCATTGCACGTGAATAGTTCCGAATAGCGCGGTTTACCGGCCCGATCTACGCAATCGTTATCGGAACATCGGCAAGGGTTTCGCCGGGTTGCAGCGCAACGGTCTGGATTTTCAGCAAATAGTTCTGCCCAAGCGGACGGGCCGCTTGAGTAGCGTCTTCGGCGAGGATCTTGACTGTGGCGGGGAAGGGTGTCGGGTTGTGGATGCGCAGGCTGATGGGTTGGCCGTCCCGGAGGATGGGTTGGACATCGAGGTGGTCGAACACGGTGACTTCGCCGGTGTCGGTGCGCACATAGATGCCGGGAACTTCCATGACGGTGAGCATGAGAGAAACCTCCACCCAGCATGAGCCGTAGACGACGCCGCCGAGGTTGTCGTCCCAATCGCCAGTGTTGAGGCGCTCGTTCATCCAACCCGAGGGCATGGCCTGACCTCCCTTCGCGACAATCGGGCGGTCTTCGCGCGAGAGGTATTGGGGGAGGTTGTGCGCGAGATCGACCAACAACTGGCGATAGATCGGGCGACCGGTCGCACGGTAAAGCTTGAGGTAGGAATTCCCGGAGAGCGTGCAGATCGCCGGGGCACTGTGGCCGTTTTGCGAGTTGGCGAAGACTCCGCCCGCGCTGTGCATGCCCAAACGCCTGAACTCCGAGTCCGGCGGAAACGCATAATCATACGAGAGCTGCCAGGTGGCGAGCTGGCCGGCGGCCTCCTCGGCGGCATCGAGCCACTCGCGCTTGCCCGTGACCTCCCAGAGCGTGATGTAGCCTTCGAGCAGTCCGGCGGAAGACTCGGAATCCGGGCATTGCAGGATTTCGCCCGGACCGCCATTAGTGACCCCCTTGCGGGTGAATTCGCGGCGATAGTAATCCGCGATGGCTTCGGCGGTTTCGAGATAGGCCGGTTCGTCGAAAAATCCTGCCGCCAACGCCAGCCCGGCAGGAGCGATCCCTGCGGAAGCGGAGCCGCCGACGATGATCTCGCCGGTGTGGATGTCCACGAACTGGCCGAGTTGGCCGAATTTTTTCCAGAGCGCGACGAACGCGTCCGCGCAGCGGCGTGTGCCGGAGTGCCACGACTGCGGGGGTGCCCAGCCCGGTTCCTGTCGCGCGATGAGGTCGAATTGTTTGAAGAGGAAATACAAGACGTCCGCGCTTTTGCGAACAAGATGGTAGTGGTCGCGGTCCGGGTGGGGCCTGGCCTCCGGAGTCCAGATGTTGATGTCGAAACCATCGCCCGACCAGACGCCCTTATGGTAGCAGCCATGGAAGAATCCCGATTCGCCCTGTCCGCCGTTGGAGAAAACAAAGTCGAGTGCCTGCTTGGCCCGTTCCCGCGAGAGCGGGGTTCCTTCATGAAGCAAAGGCAACGTGTTCATGAGCCCGCCGACCCAGCCCGGCTGAAAATCCACATGGCGGCCCTCCCCGACACCGATTCGGTAATAACCGCCGACCTCGCTCCAGTTGTCGCGCTGATATTTGTGCTCAAGAATCGACCAAGCGGCGGAAAATGGAACTTGATCCGGCGAGCGCTCGGGGATTTCTGTCAGAGTATAGCGTTCGTCGAGCAGGCGGGCGAACAGATGGGGAATGTCGTCGCACGGGAACTCAACGGTCTTCACCGTGAGCGAGAGGGAGTCCCCGGCGACCAAGTCCGCCCCGTGATCGGTCGAGGGAGTCCGCGTATTGCACATCGTGTAGCGGGTGTTCTGGCGCACGCCCGGCGTCCCGATTGTGAGCGTGGCACTTTGCCGGTCCTCGCTCTCGAGAAATTCGTAACCCGTCTCCCGCCCATTCTCGAAGGGGCGGGTGAGAACGAGGAGCCCGGATTTGCGGTGCGGGTCGAAAATCCCGACGGTTGGCACGGCCATCGCGCCCGCCAGCAAATGGAAGCCGGAGGGGCCCGGGTGATGGTTGAGCCGGAGGATGTCTGTAATCAGCGGAGGCTGGTCAGGCGAGAGGTCCTGCGGGTCGCTCAAGATCGGCGGGTATTTCATCGCACGGACTTCGAACCGGTTGCCGGCATAAACCACGCCCGGGAAAAGCAGGTAATGCTGCGGGCTCCAGTGGGGGAGCGAAAACTCCAAAAGAAAGGCCACGTTTTCCGCATGGCCTTCCAAGAGGTTGAGGCGCAGCTCCGAGCGCTCGCTCGCGGCCTTGAGTTCCCAACGGCAGCCGGCGAAGGAAAACGGTGCGGGGTCGAGAGGAATGCGGATTTCTTCGCACAGCGACGAACCTTCGTAGCGGTGGAGTTTGGCGATGCAATGTGGGCTCATGTGGGAAACTATGGAATCAAGGCTCCCCGTATTGCCCGAAATCGTGCGCAGCACGGACAAGGGCGTGGATATTTTCCGGCGGGGTGCCGGGTGGGATCGCGCAGCCGGCGTTGAGGATAAACCGGCCGCCGGGTTTCCAGATCCGGATGAGTTTCTCGGCGGCGGCGCGTACCTGCCCCGCCGTCCCCCGCCCGATGATTCCGCTGGGGTCGATGTTGCCGAAGAGCACATGGCCGGCACCCGCTGTGGCTTTTGCGCGCGCGGCATCCGTCTTGTAATCGAGCTCGAAGCCACACCACGGGTATTGCGCGAATTGCCCCACAATCGACGAGGTATTCCCGCAGACGTGGATCACGGTGAAGATGCCGTCTGCCGCAAGATCGTTCACCAAGCGCTCCTGATAGGGGCGCGCGAACCTCGCAAACATGGAGGGCGAGACGACATCCGGGCCGGATGAACTGTCGCCGAGCGAGGTGAAATGTGCTCCCGCCTCGTGTAGGGCCCGATGAACGGCGAGGTGGCTCCGATAGCAATGCTCCAGCAGCGCATGCACCGCCTCAGCAGAGTCCTGGTCGGTGAGATCCATCAGGAAGTCCTCCATCCCGCGGAGCAGCCCGGCCAGCGAAAACGCGCACTGGTCGGCATTGGCTCGGATGCTGACCGTCCCACCCGTCTCGCGCACCATGATGCGCACGGCCTCGAGAAGCACCGGGATGCGCCCGTCTTTCAGCGGGTCAACCTCACGCAGGTGCCCGATCTCGGAAATACTCTGAATGGCCGGCCCGGCGATATGGCCTGGGGCACCCGGCACCGCGTCCCGGCGCGCCCCCATCGCCTCCGCGAGCATGGTCGTGTCGAGATCGATTAGGATGCAGTCGTAGCGGTATGTTTCGATGGCCTGCAGGTGGGCCTTGGCGGCACATCCGGGGTCGGTGAGATAGTCCTCGAGTCGCATGCCGGCCTCTTCGACGGCCGGAAGAAAATTATGCAGGCACACCGGCACCCGGTCGGGCATTTCCCCGCGAATGACCGCATCCACACGTTGTTTGGAGTTCATAAGTTGTTAGGGTTCAGGAATTGTTAGGGAGCGGGGCCACGTGTTGGTAGTTGGGATCGACCGCCTGGCGGCAAAGGATGGCATCAATTTCCTTCCAGACCCCGACGAGGCCCTTGGGCGTCGGCGGAAGGTCATGCTGGATCATGCGGTGGAGCTGATCGAGATGATAGCACGGCACGGCGGCGTACATGTGGTGCTCGATATGATAGTTCATCTGCCAGTAAAGGAAACGCAGCATCGGGTTGAGCGTGAACGTGCGGCAGCAGAGGCGGAAATCATGCACGTTATCTTGGAGGCCCACATGTTGGGTGTTATTGCAAAGGAAGAACAGCCATGAACCATAAACCTGATACCCGCACGTTGAAGACCGTTCCGTGGCCGAGTTCATGCACGGCATTGATCAAAAATGCAGCAAACATCCCGTAGAGAAAAACGCACGCGGCCGTCGCCCACCAAGGCCAGTGGTGGAAAGAAAAAATGGCCAAGCCTGCCGCCGCGAGAAGTAACGCGAGGTAGCCAAATGTCTGGATCCCTCCCCGCACGTCGCTCTTGGCATGCAGCGACTTGACCGCCTCCGGCGGCAGCTTCGTGCGATACCAGGTGATCGCCACGTTCCGGCGCACCTGCTCGGTGAATTCTTTGAGCGGGGGCTCCTGCTGAAGGATCAGTCGGGATGCGGACATGAATCTATTAGAGCACGCTCAGAGATGATTTGCTACCGACATTGAACCGCAGTAGTCTTTCAGGCAGGGGGTATCGAGTTCGGTCTTATGTGTCCCTGCGGGATTCATGGTCGGCCGAAGTCCGGGACCGGCAGGAAAGCTCCTCCTTGCAGGGCGGATTGGTGGGCGACGATGCCGGGCGCGTTGAAGCGGGCGGCATCCCAGACGCTGCAGGTCGGCAGCCGGCGGTGCACGACGGCGGTCACGAAGTCGTCAGCCAGAAACTGGTGCGAGCCTTCATGGCCGTTGGGCTGGACCTTGAATACCTCCGGCAGCCGGGAACGGTATTTCTGGTGGACCTCGGCGAAGCCACCGACGAATTCCCCTTTGAGGGCGGCATCGACTTTGACCGCCTCCCATTGCTCGTGGGAATAGACCCCGCCACAGACCATCTGTGCCTCGACGTTCTCAGATCCCTGCATCGTCCGGGTTGTCCAGATCCCGCCGTTGCTCTGCTCCTCGAAGCTCCCCTCGGTGCCGTAGAGGCTTAACCGCACCGAGCGCCCACCGCTCTGGCCGAGCCGCCGGAATTCATTGATGCGCATCATGCCGCCATCGCTAGTCCGGAACAATGCGGACTGGTTGCTCATGGCATTCTGCCAAAGGGAAACTTTCGGGTCGAAGACGCCGTCGTCGGAGCGGTCCGTCCAACCGAGGCACGACACGCCGGTTGCGCGCGCTCCGGTGGTGCCGAGGACCATGGCCACGGAATGCGTCGGGTAAAGCATCGGCGGAAAACTGGCGGTCGCCTTCCAATTCTCCCCGCCGCTGGACTGGTAGGCTTCGTAGAACCCGTGGCTCATGTCGTGGTAGTATTCCCCCTCGCCATAGACAAAGTCCCCGAATGCACCCGCATCCCATTTCTCCTGACAAAACACGCGGGAACCATAGTAAAGGCTGGTCTCGCCCATCATGTAGGTCAGGCCGGTGCGCTTGACCGTGGCAATCAATTCCTCAAGTTCCTCAAGCGAAACGGCGGCAGGAACGGCGCAATACACATGCTTGCCGGCGTTGAGTGCCTTGATCGCCATGGGCGCATGCAAGTAGCGCTGGGTGAAGAGGCCGACCGCGTCCACATCGCTCGTGAGAGCCTCGTCGAGAGAAGCAAACGTGCGCTCAATCCCCAAGCGCCCCGCCTCCGCCTTGCGGCGCTCGGGCAGTAACTCAGCTAAAGAAATTTCGCTCACCAGCGGGTGGGCCCTGAAAAGATGAAGAAAACACTGGGAGAATTGTCCGGCTCCGACGATGCAGATTTTGATGGGCTTCATAGACTTAAGTTGGGGCGGTCATGTATAAATGATTATGACGCTATTCTTTCATAACAGAGCTGTCCATCATTACTGCGCATGCAGGTCAAAAAATCTCATCTCCCCAGCGACCCATTTCACCATGAACTGGAACTTGGGCTTGTCAGCGGCCGGAAATAGAGCATAGCGTCCTTGTGACTTTTTTGCGCCTTCTTCGGTGGCGCGCACCTAACAGCTCGACCCTTTGCGACCGCTCACCGAATTCCTCCCCATCACCGCATGCGCACCAACCCGAAAAAAATATGTTAGCAACACGTAACCTCATCCTCCCCACCATTCTCCTCCTCGCTCCGCTGGCCGCGTTGCGTGCGGCTGAAGCGAGCGCATCGGTCGATACCGCTGCCCACTCCCCGGCGGCGAAGCCCAATGTGCTGTTTATCCTGGTGGATGATCTGGGGTGGAGTGACACAAGTTGCTACGGGCGGAAAGAATGGAAGACCCCGAGCATCGACCGCCTCGCCGAGAGCGGCTGCCGGTTTACCAGCGCCTACGCGATGCCGCTCTGCTCTCCGACGCGCAGCAGTCTGCTCTCGGGTAAGCACTGTGCCCGGATCGGCATCACTGACTGGATATACAGACAAGGGGGTTTCCCCCGCGCCACGATCCACAAGGACGGTGTCCCGTCCGGCATCACCGACCGGTACCCTGGCTTTCCGCCACCAAACGATAGCAGGATTGAAACGCCCCCGATGACGCAGGAGGGCTTGCTGTCCGAGGAGGTCACGTTTGGCGAGGCCTTTGCCGAAGCGGGTTACGTGACGTGTCATGTGGGGAAATGGCATGTCGGAAATGTTCCCCCTGAGAAGCAGGGATTCCAGCACGTGGCCGAGACGGAAAAGGGTCACGTGGACGAGAAGACCGAGCGTTACACGGAGGCACCCAAGGTGGAAGCGGCGATCCGCTTCCTCAAGGACAACCGGAACAACCCGTTTCTCCTCTATCTGTGTTTCACTTCCGTGCATGTGCCCATCATGGCGACACCTGAGAAAGTGGCCAAGCATGCGGATGCCCCCAACCCGACCTACGCCGCCATGGTGGACCACTTGGACGAATATATCGGTCAGGTCATGGCCACGATGAAAGAACTGGATCTGCTCAGGAACACCATCGTTATTTTTTACTCGGACAATGGTGGCGTTGGGCGGTGCAACTTCGAATCGAATGTGATCACCCGCAACTTCCCGCTGCGCGGCAACAAGGGCACGCTCTACGAGGGCGGCCTCCGGGTGCCGCTGATCGTCTCTTATCCGGGCCACATCCAGGCCGGGTCGGTTTCTGATGCCATCGTCGGGTCGGCGGACTTTTATCCGACCATGCTGGAACTATGCGGGATTCCTTTGCGCCCCGAACAACATCGCGATGGTGTTAGTTTTGCCGGAGTGTTTCGCGGGGACAAGGGCAAGCGACAGATGTTGCAATGGCACTATCCTCATTTCAGCCGGCACACGATGGGTTTCCCGTCAGGGGCCATTCGCCGGGACGACTGGAAGCTGATCGAATGGTTTGGCCAGACTGCGGAGAACGGGAAAAACCGCATCGAGTTGTTCAATCTGGCCGAAGACCCCGGTGAGCAGAACGACGTGGCGGATCATTTCCCCAAGCTGCGGGATTCGCTGCTCGGTGAGTTGGTGAAGTGGCGCGCAGAAACGGGTGCGGTCATGCCCACGCTGCGGGATCTCTCTACCCACTCAACAAACCCCATCCCGCCCGATGATCCCTGAGCCGCCCGGATGCGGTCCAGTCGCCCAACTCCAAAAGCAACCCCTTGTTCCCCGCCCTACGGCCCATCGACTATTTCAGCAATCACCCTCCCATAAAAAATTGCTAGCAGAATGAAAACCAACCTTGAGATTTCTCCACGCGCTGCGGTTTCCACCCATGAGAAACCCGTGCCGTTCGATCCCGCCTTCGCCAACGGTCATCATGCGTGGCCCGATCATGGAGGGTTTGACGTGAACGGGGATTATGTCCTCACCGACCCACGCACCCCCCGGCCCTGGCAGAACCTGCTCTCCAACGACGACTATCTGCTCTCAGTCACCCAACTCGGCACCGGTTTCTCCGCCTTCAGGGGTGCCTATTATAACCGAGTCACCCGCTCATACTCGGACAGCGAATTCGACGATAAACGCAGTGGTCGCTTTTTCTATATCCGCGACGCAGCGACCGGCGCGTTCTTCTCACCGACCGTTTTCCCCGTGGATTCTTCAATGAAGGCGTTCACCGGCTACGCCTGCCGCTACTCGCCGGGGGGGATGCAGTGGGAGGGCGAGCGCGAGGGTGTCCGTTTCGTGCTCGAGACCTTGGTCTGCCAGGACGAGCCGACCGAATTGCACCGCCTTACGCTGATCAACCTCACCCCCACGGCCCGCGAATTCGATCTCTTCTTCTACCTCGAGTGGGCCTTCACCGGACCACCGGAATATCATGGTTTTGCGATCACCTCCGGCTTCGACCCGGACGCCAACGCGCTCTGGGCGGATGTGAAAACCCACCCGCGCTTCCGCGCCCACCAAACCGCCTTCGTCACATGCTCGGCTCCCATCCGCGATTTTGACGGACGCCGGCTGGCCTTCGAGGGGCCGCTCGGCTCGATCCAGCACCCGGAGGCCGTGGAAAATGGCCGCTGCAGGAATTCCGCAGCACCCGTCATCGGCACAGCGACCGGCGCGGTGCGGGCACATGTCCATCTCGGGCCCATGGAAACTTGCACCACCGTTTTTGCGGTTTCGGTCGTTCCGGAACTTTCCGCCGTGCCGGTTCGCGCGGCGGCGGTGCGCGAACTCGACTTCGATGGCTGCCGGCAAGCGGTTGCGGATTATTGGGAGGGGGTGGCAGCAGCCCAGCGGGCCGACGTGCCCGATCTCGCGCACCCGCTGCGTTCCTATCTCGCCCGCTGGCTGCCTTGCCAGATCATCCAGAACGCCCGCTGGTCGCGGTGGGCGGCCAAGAAGGGCTACCGGGATGTCCTCCAGGATGCAGCCGGCACCCGCCTGCTCGAGCCCGACCGCGCGCGCCGCATGATCCTCGAGGCGATCCGCCATCAGCGTTCCGACGGCCATGCCCCGCGCTGTTGGGACCAGGCCCCGTGGAAGGATCACCAGTGGATCGATGCCCGGGACAGCGTCTATTGGCTCTTCTACGCCATCGATGCCTATCTGCGTGAGACGTCCGATCTTGCCTTGCTTGAAGAGGCGGAACCGTTCATCGACTCAGAGGAATCGGTCACGGTCTGGAACCACCTCGAACGCGCCCTTGATTTCCTCTGGACCCATCGCGGCGCGCACGGATTCAGCCTTATTGGCGAGGGTGACTGGAACGACAGCCTGAACACTGCCGGCATCGGCGGCAAAGGGGAATCGATTTGGCTTACCCAGGCGCTGGCCCATGGAATCCTTCTCTTTGAAAAGATGGCCACGGCGACAGGCAGGGACGGCATGGTCCCCGGGTTGCGCCGCCGCCATGCGGAACTCGCAGCCATCCTTGAAAAAAACGCGTGGGATGGGGAGTGGTACCGCCAGGGCACCTCGGATGATGGTCGCCTGATCGGGAGCAAGGAGGCACCCGAGGGGGGCCATATTTACCTGCTCCCACAAGCCTGGGCGGTGATCTCGCAAACGGCATCCGAGGATCGAATCTGCCGCGCACTCAACTCGGTGACCGAGCACTTGGAAACTCCGCGCGGCCCACTGCTGCTTTTCCCCCCGTATTCGGGGTTCCAGCCGCAGCTCGGGCGGATTTCCGGCGGGGGATCGGAGGTGGACTCGGTCTATGTCCACGCGGCCATCTTCTACGCGCATGCACTGGTGCTGCGCGGTGACGCCGACCTCGCGTGGGACGTCATTCGGCGCGTCCTTCCCGCCTCGGAGATCGTCCCGTCCGGACGCTCGGGCGCGGAGCCCTTCACCTGCATCAATGCCCTCACCGGAGAAAGTTGGGCTTGGCCAGGATGGAGCTACACGGGCTGGTGGAGCGGATCGCCCGCATGGATTCTTCAGATCCTGGTCGAGGGCTTCCTCGGGGCCAAGGCGGAATACGACGGCCTGCGCATCGCTCCCTGCTTGCCTTCGGAATGGAGCGAAGCTTCCCTCACCCGACGTTTCCGGGGAGCCTCATACGAAATTCACATCCGGCGGCAACCCGGCGCACAACCCACGCTTTGCGTCGATGGCCGTCCCCTGGCCGACAACCTGCTCGCTCCCGCAGCACCGGGCTCGACTGTAAGGGTCGAATGCACCATTGCCTGAGAGTCGGCCTCTATCCTTCCTCAAACAGAAACCATCGCGGACGCATCGTTTACGATTTTAATGCTCTAGCCGGTAATACAGGGCCGGAAGCGCGCTCCAGCCATGGCAGAGACTGCCAGCATGGTTGAAGTCAGCGCTGCCGGCGGATGTTTCCCAAAGCGAAGTGGCTCCCCGCTCGAGCATGTTTTCCCACATGCCGTGCAGTCGGGTGTCCAGCCAGCGGCGGGATGCGGTGTCGGCGCTCCTCCCGCCCATGGCTAGCACCAGGTAATACGATGCGCTGAGCGTGCAAGGGGGAAGGGGCTTGCTGCGCATCGTCCTCCGGAGGCCGCTTCGCAGGCCGGGCGGGACGACTCCGAGCGCGAGGGCGAGCGCTTGGGTCAATTCGTGCGATCCAGAAAGCTTGCCGTGACGGCTGCGCTCCGAGCAGTACATTCCGGTGCCGGGATCCCAGAAATTCCGGTGCACCGCCGCGCGCAACCCACTTGCCGTGAGAGCCAGCCGGGCGGCTTCCCCCTTGCGTCCGGATTTTCGGAGCATCCACTCCTGCGCCATCAGGGCCTCGAGCAAATGCAGGTTGAAACCGGCGTGGTGCGCCCCATGCAAGTGGTCTCCACCCAGCCGGCCGCAGAGCCCGGGCGTCCACTCATAAAAATGCCAGTAATCCTCGCCATCGGGCGGGTGGAAGAGTCCGGTGGCGGGATCGTGCAGGGCTGTTGCGGATTCCAGGATGTGCGTGATGGTTTTGCCGTGCCGGTTAAAAAGTTTCGGGGATCCGCTGTGTTGCCAGTGCTCCCGCACGGCGGCAATCCAAGTGAAGCTGAAGATCGGGATGGTGAGGGAAATCCGGCTGGGAGCGCACAATGGCAGCCACCCATCCGCGCGCAAACCCTTGCCCAGCAAACCAAGCGAGACCTCGGGGAAACGGAAGTCGCCGAACGCAAAGTAACCATAAAGAGCCTGCAGTCGCGCATCATAGGCGTAGAGCGATTGCTCGCGCCAGGGGGAGTCCTCGTAGTGGTCGTGCCGGCAAAGTTCCAACGTGCGCACGGCGGTTTCGTAAATGCGCTTCCGGACCGGGTCGTCCAGCCGCAGGGGCAGGCGCTTTTTAACCGGATATTCGACTGGGCGCAGTCCGATCGAATGAAACGTGAAGCCTCCCTCAAATCCCGAGACGTGAATTTCCAAAAAGCGGGCACCGAGGCGTCGGAAAGGCATCTGGAAGCTCTGGCGTCCGGCGCAGCAGACATAGCGGTCGGCGAAGCTGCGGTTTTCGATCCGCATGCGCACCCGGCCGTCATCCAGGTGTTCGCCATGCGCGATTTCCATCGTCGCACCTGCGTTGGCTTCAACCTCGAACTCCAACAAGCCGACCGTCTCACGCCCGAGGTCGAGCAATAGATAAACCCCCTCCACATTGGGCACCGCCGGATGCAGCCGCAAGCCCCCGCCCGCCCCCAACTTTGAAGCCGGATCGCAGGGGGCTCCGGCATAAATTTCCTCCCCTCCGGTTGGAATTTCGAAAACCTGCGACGGGAATCGTGCCCGCAATGCCCGCCCGGCCATCTGCCCGGCGGGACTCTCCGCCGTGTGTCCGCCGACCAACTCACCCTGGCCGACCACACTCACGCCTGCCAGCTCCGCATGAGCAAGGGAGGGAAGGGGACGGGGCGTGAGTGTCCGCCAGATTTTTCCGGTCTTGCCTGCCTGCTGGAGGCTCGCGTGCGGCCACTGCGAATCGTCAAAGCTCACGGCCTGCCAGTCGAGGGCGCGTCGCGCGTCATATTCGAAGGTGAATCCGCACTGCGCGGTCATCCGCTCGGCACGGCCCTGACGGAATGCGGGATCGGGAATTCCCCGCCAGTGGGCTCCGCTGACGGCGAGCATTCCGCTCCCGCCTGAGATCCATGCAATCCAGCCCGGCGGTCCGGCTTGGTAATTCGAGAATTCCTCGCCCATGTGGTGCACCTGCACGGCAAGCACGTTGTGGCCAGGCCGCAGAAGTCCGTCGCAGCGAAATTTTGCGAAAGTTTTCTCGTCGGCGAAGTCGGGGAACTGGCCGCGTCCCACTTCCCGCCCGTTGAGCCATGCGACGTAATCAGTATCCGCCGAAAGGTGCAGGATGGCGTCCCGGGGAGGGGTCCTGCCAACTGTGAACGTACCGCGAAAAAGCGCGTAGCGATCACTTCGCGGCTCCTCGCTGGCAAGCCAGATCCAATCGGGTGAAGCGGGCGGCATTCCTTTTCTGGTCATTGAGAGTTTCGACAATTTCATGCTATGGCAGATGTCATGTTTTTGTGCGGGCTGTTCTTGCTTTTGGCCGGAGTTTGTCCGCCTTGTGCGAAAGAAGAACCCCGCAGTAACCAGTAACAATAAAGCGGGTAGGCGTGCGCGTGACCACAGGGCACCGGGGTGATTTCGCGCAGCGGGTCCAGCGATGTCATCATGCCGGGGCGGTCCGAGAGGCTGCTGTTGTGGGTGTCACTGCCGCTCCACTGGCCACACCAAACGTCCGGGAGGATTTGGGTGAAATGATCCATTGATGCTTGTTTGAGCAGGGCACGGGCGGCGTCGGGGTCGAGCGGGATGAGTGCCGAGACGAGTTGGCCGTGGAGGGCGTGCCAGAAGCCTGCGTTCTCGGCTTCCCCGGGAGGTGCCTCGCCGTGACCCAGCACCGGATGCTCAATGCAGCGGCTGCCGAGCGGCTCCTTCGAGCAGAGGCGCTCCTGCAAGACTTGCATCAGCTCGCGCTTTTGATCGAACTCAGGCAGCATGAGCAGCCAAGGTTGCGGTTCGAGAAAAATGTTGTCCTCGCCAATGATCGAGCCATCTCCGAGGTAAGCGCGGCGGGCGAAGACGCGGCCATCCATGTCGGAGAGGAGCGCTGTGGTGACCGCCTCGCGGTACTTGCGGATTGAGGCGACGAGGAGATCGACAAGCCCGCCGTCGAGGTGCGGGCGGGCCGTTTCAAGGTGCGCGGCGAGCGCGGGCAGCAGCACAGCCGCCATGCCTGCGTTGGCATGCGAGCTGGCCAGACAAAACTCGGGGTATCGCAGCGGGCGGTTGTAGAAGATCCCATCGTTCCAATCCGAATTCAAGATCCGCGGCAGGCCCTTGAGGCCGGTGCGGACTTCGTCGCGCAGGTAGCAGAACGCGCGTTCGATCTGCTCGAAGACCGTGCGTTGGGTCCCCAGTTCGACCGGTTGCACGCGCACGGATTCGGCCAGGAAGGCGTAATCGCCGGTGGCTCGCAGGTATTCGTTGAGAGCGTAGAAGAGGTAAAGTTGCTGGTCGCTGGTGCGCCACATCTCGTTCGATGTCATGGCCACCGCGTTGTCGGTATAAACGATTTCGCCCATCGCGTTGACCTTCTGCAGGCAATAGCGCAGGATCGATTTGGCCAGCTCGGGGTGGAATCCAATGACGCCCAGCGCGTGCTGCATGTGGTCGCGGGGGGCGGCGGAAAAGGCGTGGCTATAGTCGTAGTTGGTTCCCTGCGGGATGAAGGTCTCGGCGTAGAAACGATTGTGGGTGGCCATGACCTCGAGGGTGTGCGCGTGCCAGAGCATCTCGCGCCGAAGCACCGGATCGGGCTCCTCCGCCAGATCGGGCAGGCGTGCGGCCCACTCGGCCCGGAAGGGTTGGGGGTCGGGTGCGGCGCGGTCGGCGAAATCTCCCAGAATGCCCTCGGCGATCAGCGCCTCGTCCCCCGGACTCACCACCGCCACCACGAGTGCGACCTCCGCAGTTTCCCCGGGTGCCAGGGTGCGCTTGGCGGAAAACCGGACCCACGAATCCGCACACCACTCGAGGGATCCACCCTCGGCATGGAATGCGAGCGCGGGCGGAAACGCATCGCAGGTGGATGGTCGGTCGGCAAAACAGCCCGCATGAGGGTCGTCGAGTATAGCGCGATAATCCACCCGCAGCGAGGAGGCGTCGGGCTGCCGGACCTCGGGCGTGTAGGTCACGGGCGGATTTCCTTCGTTCATCCATTGATACCGCAGCATGAGGGGATGGGCGCGGATTTCTTCTTCAATCACCACCTCGCGAGTGTCAGCGGAGCGGTTGGATAACCGGATGCGCACGACGAAGGCTGGAAGCGAGTCCGCCACGAGCAGGTCGGGTTCGACGGTGAACATCCGTTCGCAATCCACCCCGCGGAATTCACTTTCGTAAGCGGCGAAACCGCACCCAAAGTGCCGGGAGGTGAAAGCAGCGGCGCGTCCTTCCCCGCCGACGAGCGGGATGACCTCTCCGTCCACGCGAAGTCTGGCGCGGTGACCGCCTGTGAAACCGTCCAGATGATTCATCCGGACCCAGGATCGCTCTCCGGTCAGGATCTGGAGCCTTCCATCGACATGGGTGAAAAGCGTGAGGCGGTGGTTGCCGATCCAAAAATACGGGGCGTCCGAAGCCCCGGAATAGGAGTAAACCGGCAATCCTGCCGCATCCTGTGTCCAATTGCCGAAGGGTGAGCGGCTGTTATCGGTGGATTGAGAATGGAGATTCATGATTCGTTGGATGGCTTATGGGCTGCGTGGCATGGCCTGAGTCGTCGCCCACCTCACATGATCTGCCGATGAACCGCAGCCCGTCAGAAAGCCCTCCGCACAGGTGGTAGAGTGCGGGGGAATTTTCGATAGGCTAATTCGTGATGTCAATAGATATCGGCAATACCAATCGGTCGAGGCGCGAACGCGCAGTGCGCCAGGCAAGCCTTCCCGTGATCGATGGGGCTGGCGTGTCGTCGCTTCCGGCCGTGGATTTTTGCTCATTGATCACGGGTCATCATTTGGCTTGCCAGCATGCATCACCAAAATAACATCATTTCCAATTCTTTGGCCTGCCATGAGTGCAAGGATCGGCCTGTAATCGCTGGCCGCACCGCAGAAAGCATACAGCCTCCAACGCATCACCAAACAATATGACAACACATCCTGATCTCACCGCAGGGCTGGCACCGGCACGCCGGGGGCTGGAACTGGAACTCCCGCTTGACCTCCCGCCCGAGGCCGCTTGGTTCCAGCGCAACCTCAACGGGGTGACCCCCGCCGATTACGGCCCACTCGCCCTCAGCTCGAGCTGCACGTTCGACGGCGATTTCTGCTCGCAGGACTTTCTGGTCGTAGGCGATGAAACCTCCGGGCGCTATCTCCTTGTCGGGGCGCTTACTGCGGAGCGCTCGCTGACCTACCTGACGCTCGAACGCCGCCAAGGCCGCTTCACCCGCGTCATCCTCCGCCAGCCCGATCTCCATCCCGAGGCGGAACCTGAGGCTATCACCATTCTCGAAGGAAACGACCCGTGTGATCTAATCCTCGACTACGCGCGGCGCGTGGCGGACCGCGCCGGGCTTCCCCCGCTGCGCGCGGAGCTGAATGTCGCCGGCTATTGCAGTTGGTACTACTATTACAGCGAGTTCGGCAGCCGCGACCTCGAGCAGGTTGTTTCCGCATTGGCCACCAAGCGTGCGGACTTCCCCTGCCGCTACGTCCAGATCGATGACGGCTACCAGTCCCACCACGGCGACTGGCTCGAGCGCCATCCCAATTGGCATCTGACTCTCGCAGAGACCGCGAGCCTGATCCGCAGCGAGGGCTTCGAGCCAGGCATTTGGCTCATGCCGTTCCTTGCCACCACCGCCAGCCGGGTCTTCCGGGAACACACGGACTGGTTCATCAAGGCACCCGACGGCGAACCCTACGTGATGCGCGGATGGTCGCCGCCGCCGGACCATCTATGGGCCTGCCTGGATGCCAGTCTCCCTGAGGTGCGCGAGCATCTGGCCCAGACTTTCCGCGACCTGGCTGCGGCGGGATTCACCTACTTCAAGCTCGACGGCACCGGAATGTCGCTGCCGCCGGTGCCACGTGCCGATCCGAACGCAACTCCGCTTTCCGCCTTCCGATCGGGTCTGCGCGCGATCCGCGAAGCGGTTCCCGATGCGCTCATCCTCGGCTGCGGCACCCCCTTCCTCGCCTCGCTCGGCCTCGTGGACCATGTCAGAGTGAGCCCGGACACCGGTTCCAAATGGGAAGCATGGGGTCTGCCCACCGAGACCCTGGCAGAACCCCTGCCACCCAACGAACCGTGCAATTTTGGCAACCCCTGCCTGCGCAACGCCCTCCATTACTCGCTCGCAAAATGGTGGATGGCCGACCGCTGGTTCCGCATCGATCCCGATGCCCTCATGGCCCGCGACGAGCGCACCAGCCTGAGCGCAGGCGAAGCCCGGATGTCGGTCTTGTCCGGCATTCTCACCGGCATTGCCATCACCAGCGACCATCCGGGCCGGATCTCGCAGGAGCGCCTGGAGCTTCTCGCCCGCGCGGCGAAGCTGCGCTTGCGTGACGCCCGCCCGCTCGACTGGCGTGCCGGACGCTGGCCGCAGATCTTCACCGGCCAATGCGATGGACAACCCGCCGCTGCGGTTTTTAACGACAGTGAACGCAGCGTTGAATATCGCCTGGATGCCCTGGGGCTGGGTCCGAATGCGACCGAGCAACTGCATCCCCTCGGACCCGTGCATGAGGTCTTGCGGCTGCCTCCGCATGACGCCGCCCTGCTGATCGGCCCAGCCGCACCCTGCAAGATCGGAAGCGGATCCGCCCCAATCTAATCGCTTGCCAACCGCTTTTATTTAGAGAAATTTGAGCCATCTCAGGGGAACGAAAGCCCATGGCACTTTTGGAGCTATTATTATGAACAAAATCTTGACAGCTCGCCCACCGCATGTCAATGTATGTGCCGTGCATACACAACGGCCCATGAATTCCGTAAAAAAGGGGTTTTCGCTGACCGAAATCCTGGTGGTCATCGCCGTGATTTCGATTCTAGCCGCCTTGTCGATTCCCGCGCTCACCTCGGTGGACCGGGCGCGCGGAGTCACCGAGGCGGGATTTCAACTGCGCTCGGCGATTGAATTGGCGCGCAGCCAAGCGGTATCGCGGCGGACCTATGTGTGGCTGGGCCTTGAGCCGGTGATGAAGGATAAACATCTGGGTCTGCAGATCGGCATGGTCGTTTCCAAGGATGGCAGTGCCAATTCCGCGCCGGAAAACCTGCAGGCGCTGTCAAGGCCGCTGTTGATCGAGCGCGTCGGACTCTGCGCAGCCAAAGACGCGGATGTGGGCATGGATCTCACGGTCAATGCCGATGACAAAGAAGCCAAGCCGCAGGACATCGCGGTCCAGAACGGCGGCGAGAAATTCAAGGTCGGGCGCACTGAATTCAAGAGTGGCCAGACGCTCACTTTCACGCCTCTGGGCGAAATCTTAGTCTCGCCGATCGACACGTCGAACAAGGGTCCGTACTTCGATTCCAGGATCGTGATGTGCCTCCGGCAGTCCCGCGGGACCACCCTGTTGCTAGGCAACGATCTCGCCATCGCCATCAATGGCAGCGCGGGTATTCCAACCATCTACCGCAAATGAACTCACATCGCCCAGCCACCGGTGGGAAATCCATCCCCAAGCGCCGGAAACCGACCCGGGCCTTTTCACTCATCGAGGTGATGCTCGCGCTCGGTGTGCTGTCATTTGCCTTGATCTCGGTGATGGCTTTGTGGCCCGCAGGCCTCAAATCGGTGAAAGCCGCACGTGACGAGGCGGCGGCGGCCAATGTCATGCAAATGATCGCCGGCACGCTGAGAACCACCGCGCTCGATGCAAGTTCCGAATATAAGACAGTGTTCGCGGGTAAGCCGATCAACTTCAAGGCCGGCGATCCTATGCTTGAAGTGGTCTGGAACGACCTGACCCTGGAAGGCTATGCGGAAAAATCCGGCCAGCCGAAGCAATTGGTAGCGGTTCTAAACCTCTATCCACCCGCAGATCGGATGGCGGCGGGCCGGGCGATGATCAGCGTGGCGTGGTCCGCCCAGTCGCGCCCTGTATGGGATCCCTCGAGCCGCCGCTGGAGCACCCCAAAGGGTTCCATTGAGGGTTCCATCACCCGTGGCATCCAATTCATTCCACGACCATGAAACTTTCAACCCCTACCACCGTCGCGCCGAGCCGAGCGGGTTCGTTCCGCCAGCCATCCGCTTTCACTCTAATGGAGATGCTCGCGTCAATGGTGGTGTTCACCCTCATCCTGAGCATGATGGGCCAAATCGTTGACGGCATCCTCCGATCCACCCGCAGGCAAAACTCGCAACTCGATTCCGTGGCTGAGGCACGCCAGGCACTGGACGTGATGCGGGCGGATTTCGATACTCTCACAGCCGGCGAGAATGCCGCTATCCTGGCGGCCGATAACAACCAAAAGGACTTGCTAGCCATGCTCACGTCAAGGCGCGGCGTGCGTGGCGGCGGAGCCCACCGTTTTCTGGCGGTAAGTTACGGGTTGGATGAAGCCGGGCACCTGTTCCGCGCCCAGGGATCGGTCGATTATGAGGCCAAGGATCTGATGGCGGCCACAGTGGAGGCACCCAAGCGCCCTATCGACCCCTTGGCGAGCGGAGTCCTCGCGCTGCGCTTCAGGGCGCGGATCGATGGCGTGAACGATCCGGTGGACCTCAACTCCAATGCAGCCGTAACATGGAAAACCCGCACCTATAACGACATGCAGGTCCCTTCGGGTTATCAGGCCTTGCTGACCCCCTCGCAACTCTTCGTGGCCCCGGATATCCCCCGCGTCAGTGCCATTGAAATCTGGCTCGCCGCCATGGATGAGGCCAGCCTGAAACAGCTCCAGAAAAGCGGCAAATTGACCACCGTGTCCGCCTTGTTCGGTCCGGATCCCCTGGCTTGGCGTGGGGCCGTGGATCGCTCTGCGGACCTGCCACCCGGAACGAAAAGCGCCCTCCGCATCTTCAACAAAACCATTCTATTGCCATGAAGATTTCCCGCCTCCAACCGCTCGTCCGACCCAGCGCGGGATTCGCGCTTGGTATCGTTCTGCCCCTCGTGGTGCTCATCACCCTCGCACTCGTCGCGTTTTTCCTCCGTTCGGGGGTAAATCGAAACATTGAGGCATCCCGCACCAGCCAGGTTCTCGCTCCCATGGCCGCAGACAGCGGGGTGGATTACGTCGTCGCAGGCTTCCTGCGCGAAATCGCTGACAACTCCGTCAAGGTCGGACAAACCTACAAGCCCAAGGACCGGAAATTCAGTGTTCCACAGCGACCGCTGCCCGCCGATAAGTTCGATAACACTGCTCCTCCCGATGATCCCAATGTTTTTTACAATCTGCTGCGCCGCAGCGTCATCAACGAGACGGTCAACGGAGTGGGTGAGGCCAACGCCTCGGCCGACACGACCGCCACGGCCTCGGCCAACGGCCGCATTGTCGGCAGCGCCCGCTGGAACTCACCCGCCTTACTCTCCGGCCAAGGATTGTCTTCCGATAACCAGTTGCCATGCTGGATCTATCTCAACGATGATGGCAGTGCCACCGCCGTGCCTTCCGCCCAAACCACCGCGCGCTTTGCCTACATGGTGTATGACCTCGGCGGCCTGCTCGACGCCAATGCTGTGGGCAATCCCGCCATGGGCGGCATTGGTCTGGCCTCAATTAAAGACACCGTCGCGGGTGCGGATATGACCCACCTGCCCGCCATGGGCTATCAACAGCCAGCCGTCAACAAGTTGTGCACCTTCCGCGATGCCTCCGCCGCCACGCCCACCGAGTATCCCGCCCTCGTCACAGAGGCCACCCGCGAGGGATTTCTCAAGTCCCGGCTGGTGGTAGGTGCCAATCCCCTGAACCGCAGGCTATTCGCCTCGCGGCAGGACCTCATCCGCTATGCCCGTTACGAAAACGCTGATCTCGCTCCGGCCTTGCCTTACCTCACCCATTTCAGCCGGACACTGAATTCGCCCTCCACCCTCCCTGAAACCCCGCCCGGCAGCACCATCGACTACGCGGCCAAGGCGGACGACTCCGATTCCGCAAACCGCTTCCTGCCGGGCGTGGTGGTAGTCGCTCCGTTCACCCGCTTGGATGGCAACCCGGCCAAGACGGGCGAACCCTTGGTCAAGCACCGTTTTCCACTCTCGCGGCTCTCCGCCTTCGCCAATGGGACCACAGGCCTGAGTTCCACCGGCACCACCATGACCGGGGGCCAGATTGTGCGCGCCGATGCCAGCACGGTCCTGCGCGACTTCGGCCTGAGACGCGTGGGCCGCGCCTGGGTCTATGACGCCGATGGCAGCAACAACATCAAGCTCCTTTCCGAAATCCGCAACCGCGAGCCGAATTTCTTCGAACTCCTCAAGGCCGGCATCCTCTCGGGTTCGCTCAACAAGGCCTTTGTGACCGATAGCAATGCCAACTACATGCCCGTGGCCAAGTTCGACAACATTCCCGACGGCCACATCTTCCAAATCGGGGCCAACATCATCGACCAATATGACGCGGATTCCTACCCCACCCGCATCGACGGTGGCACCAACCCCTCCGGCGGCACCGGCTATTACTTTGGCATCGAGAACCTGCCCTACCTCAACAAGATCGTCGAAATTGTCCGCCGCTACGAGGAGGATGAGGCTCCCTACGTGAAACCCCGCATCGGGGTGTGGCTGTCCCCGGTCGTCTGGAACCCGCATGCGGATGCCCCCACGCCGCCCACCGCCAATGCTCCCACCCAGTTCCGCTTCATCATGCGTGGCCAGGCCTGTATCCACGCCGAGGGTACCCTCGGGCCGATGATCACCTTCCCCGATGGTGCGAGCGACGGCATCCGTTTCGCCTCCTCCAAGGAATATCAGAACCCCTACATGCTGGATGGCAGGCCCGGTCGTCTGGGTAGTTCCGCCAACCGACGGGCCAATCCGCTTCCCTCCGCCGCCGGGAACAAGGACAACCAGACCGCGCGCCCCCGCTTCGGCTTCGTCGGCCTCTCCGTGGGCGATGTCATCGCCCCCGACCCGCGGATATCTCCCGTCAATCAGCCGTGGTGGCCGTGCCGCTACACCGGGGCCAAGAAAACACCCGGTCTGCGCGGCATCCTCCAATACCAAGACGGTTCGAACTGGGTCGATTACAGTGAATTGAAATTCATCCCCAACGACGTAAATGCCACCTGGGACGAGTCCTTTAGCGGGTTCCTATACTTCTCGCCGCGCACTTACGCGGAGAACGTCGATCCGCGCATCATCCGCTTCGGTGCCCCGGACACTTACGGGTATGGTCTGGGAATCGGCCTGCCCCCGCCGCCCAACGGCTATATCAACAACGTCGGCCGAACCGCCCGCCCTGACGATGGAAACACCCAAGACGAACAATGGTGGAATAGTCAGCGCTTTGACTCGCCGGCAATCGACCCCGGATGGTCGCGCGACGCCTACTCCGGCGGTAACCCGAACCATGCCACGGAGGGCTGTGGTTACTTCGGGCATCTCAGCGACAACTTGCCCAGCTCACCAACCCGCTACAAAGACAACGACGGCATACTCCGTCCCGCCGATGGAGCCTACTCCACTCCCGGCACTACCACTTCAACGGCCAGCGCCCCCGGCAAACCCCTGCGCACCGACAATTTTTCCAGCCGGCCGCTCATCCTCAACCGCCCCTTCCGCAGCGTCGCCGAGCTAGGCTATGCATCTCGCGGATTACCATGGAAACACCTCGATTTCTTCACTAAGGAAAGTGCGGATGCCGCCTTGCTTGATCTCTTCAGCATCGAGGAGGAGCCAGCCATCACCGCCGGGCGCATCAACCCCAACACCCGCAACAGGCAGGTCATCGCCGCCCTGCTGCAGAATTCGGTCATCTCCGAGCGTGACAACACGACAATCTCCGCCGCCGACGCCACCGAGATCGCCCGACGGTTGGTGGTCCGCACCACCAATCCCTCGCTCGGACCGCTGCGCGACCGCGCGGACCTCGTCACCTCCTTCGCCCGCGACATCACCTTTGCCAACAACGAGGACACCGTGATCAAACGCCGGAGGGAGGCTGTCATCCGCGCCCTGGGTGATGTTTCCCAAACCCGCACATGGAATCTCTTCATCGACGTGATCGCGCAGACCGGGCGCTTCCCCTCATCCGCCTCGTCTCCCCCCGCAAGCACCCCCCCGCCTCCAGCCGCATCCGCATTCCAGGTCGATGGCGAGGCCAGGCTGTGGACCAGCATCGCCATTGACCGCCCCACCGGCCGCATCATCCAGAAATCCACCGAGTCCGTCTATGAATAATCCCCTACCGCTTGCCCTGCTGTGGGTCCTTGCCGCGCCTTTGTTTGCCGTGGATTTGTCCAAAATCCCGCCACCTGAGGAACCCATCCTGGCACCCCCGCCACCCCTTGCGGCATGGATCGTCCAGCACGCGTCCGATAAACCCGATTTTGGGGCGGATCCCACCGCGATGGCCGTCAGCCTAACCGCCACCCTCACGGTCAAGGAAACCCGCATCACCCGTGGGCCCGACAACAAGCGCATCACCCGCCTTTGGTCCGATGGCTCCACCACCACCCAGTGGTATTGCAAAGGTGCCACCCTCTATGAACAGCGCGGCAGGGATGACGTGTACATCTTCACCCCGCAGGACCTCACCGACCGCTACAACTTCATCCCAAACTACAGCCTCGGCGATTTCCCCGAAGTCCAATGGGTTTCCCTTGCCTATTACAGCGGCCCCGAACTCTACAGGGACAGACTCTGCTACGTCTTCAAACTGCGTGCCGGCAAAGTGACCGATCCCCAGGAACTCATGCGCATGGAACGCGTCGGACTCGCCACCGCAGTCGCCTCCGCCGTGAGTCATGATCTGGACCCGCAGGGAGCCGGCCGCTACCGCAAGATCATACCCACCGACCCCAACGCCGTCATCAAAATCGCCTACCTCGATGTGAAAACCCACCTGCCGGTCGCCTACGTCAATTACGGCAAAACCAGCGTCCTCACCATGGTCGAGCCTCCCACCGAGGAACCTCAGCCGCCCGAGCGCTTCCTGAACGCCCTCCGCCGCTACATCAGTTCCACCAACGCCCCCACCGCTCCCCCACGCTGAGATTTCCAGCCTCAAACCACGCCATAAAACTTATTCTAATTTTTTTTTTATCCTCTTGACGAGGTGGGTTTTTTTTTTAACTTGCGTCATATCAGTATGTGTAATGGCTCGTCCGACACGCGAGACTGCGAGCAACCCACTCGCATCCATTAGCCTCTAACCATCAATCCAAAACCATCAAACTCCCTTGAAAACTCTGAATCCCCGCATCCTCGCCAAGCATGGTCTGCTGCCACTGCTGCTCCTCTCCCTCATCCAATCCGCCCACGCCGTCGATTACACTTGGGACGGCGGCGGGGCGGATAATTATGCCAACACCGCACTCAACTGGGTCGGGGACGTGGCCCCCACAATGGGCACCACCAACAACCTGTTTTTTGCCGGCAGCACGCGCACAAGTCCGGTCCTCGACGGAACCAATTGGAATGGGGGCGTCGGCTTCGGAAACATTACGTTCAACAGCGGCGCGGCAGCCTTCAACTTCGGCGGCGCATCCCGATTCACCATCAACGGCGACGTCATCAACAACTCGACGAACCTCCAGACGATCAGCGTGCAGCGCGCGAACGCCGACCAATTGGGCATTAATTTTCCCGCCGGCACGACGCGCGCGTTCAATGCGGCCAGCGGTGATATCCTCGTCACGGGCGCCATTTCGATGAACGCTGGCACAAACGTCATTAACAAGACCGGCAACTTCACCCTGACCCTGGCGAACACGACTCAGAATACCTATAGCTGGCGGACGAATGTCACGGCAGGCACGCTTTCCATCGGTTCGGTGGCATCTTTGGGTCTCGAAACCAGCCACCGCACTAACGCCACCGCGAACAACGGCTTCACCGTCTCCAGCGGCGCCACTCTCGCAGTCTCGAATGCCGTGACCGACGCCCAGATCACCGCGATGCGCGGCACGACCAACTTTGCGGCCGGCTCGAACCTCGGCTTTGACACTGGATTGGGTGCCTCCGCTGGCAACCGCGCCTACACGGCCAATATCACCAATACCGCACAGGGCGCTCTCGGCCTCGTGA